>CAMVBR010000190.1 GCA_947165755.1 uncultured Clostridia bacterium | reverse complement strand
AACTCCTTTCACTTAGTTAGGAATAAGGAGGGCTGTTTGTTGTCGTTCCAGGTTGCGTTTTTTTGTTGACCGAAAAACTTTCCCATCCACTACTAAAGGGAGCAAATCGGGATTTAGTTAAAAAGTTTTTAGAAAAAATCAAAAGTTTTTTTGATTCAGGGGATTTTTTACTTTCCATGGCTATTTCTACGGAGCGAGTGCTGTTCCCCGTGCCGCTTCAGGCTTCCGACATTTGCTTTGTTTTCAGATAGCTTAATTTGTAAAGCGTACTCGCAGGGATTCCCTTGCCGGTGGGAACGCTTCTCAAAAGTTCCTTTCACTAAGTAAGGAATAAGACTCCCTGTTTTTGTGGGTGCATATCCATAAAAATTATTAATATACGCTAAAGGATGTTTTCTTAACATTTTTCAAAGGATTCCTTTTTTTGAAACTTAAACGGGCATTTTTTGCCCCTCTACCATTACATTGCAAGCTTTTTTAAACTTTGGAACGTTTTTTTGGAATCTTTCTTCGCGCGTCATCCGTTCCATATCAACAGAAAAAAAACACAAAACAGCAAGACGCTTTTGCCGGCGGCATAAAAAGAGAAAATGAAAAATCACCCGGAAAACAAACAATGCGTTTCCGGATGATTTCGTTTTTTTTGATTATTCTTATGTTTTATATCGTTTTCTTTTGTTCCATAGTCCAGCGGTTAAGCAGGCTTATGAGATGGGAAAGACTCCTTAATAATACACAGATATGTAAACGTGGCCTCCTGTCAGATGCGACGTGAGGCCACGTTCCTTTATTTCTCCAAAAAGCTCTCAAGCCGATGATGAACACGGATATCGCCGTTATCCACCAATGCACGCAGAAAACCGTTGCAAGTACGCTGAAAAAGGCGTATAAGAAGCTGCGCGGCTATTTGCACGAAACCGATTATTTCGCCGATACGGATTTTGAAACAATCGGTAAAATCGAAATCGAGCGATACGAACGCCGTCGCGCCTGCGCAGAAGAACGAAAACAGAAGAATCCGCTTCCGCCGGTGGCGTAATATGAATAAAAACACACCCGGAGATTTTCAAGTCTTTCTCGGGTGTTTTTCCTGCGTATTATAGAATTATTTTAAGCAAATAACCCAATAAGCCGTTGCGCTGCTATGACGGTGTCTTCGGGGCTGGCGAAAGTGGAGAAGCGGAAGAAACCCTCCCCGCAGCGCCCGAAGCCCTCGCCGGGAGTGCCAACCACCTGGATCTCGTTCAGCAGGTAGGAGAAAAAGGACCAGCTGTCCATACCGCCGGGGCACTTGAGCCAGATATACGGCGCGTTTTTGCCGCCGGTGTACCACACGCCGCAGGTGTCCAACGCTGCGGTCAGCGTAACGGCGTTGCGCTTATACAGGGCGATCTGGGTCTGGATCTGCCGCTGTCCCTCGGGGGTGAACACCGCCGCGCCGCCCCGCTGCAGGATATAGGAAACGCCGTTTGTTTTGGTTGTGCGGTTGCGAACCCACATGGAGTTCAGCGACAGGCCCTGACGAGTTAGTGACTTCGGGATAATGGTATAGCCGAGGCGTGTGCCGGTGAAGCCCGCCGTTTTTGAAAGTGAGCAGATCTCAATGGCGCAGGTATTGGCGCCGTCCAATTCAAAAATGCTATGCGGCAGGGTGGGATCCTCAATATATGCCTCATAAGCGGCGTCAAACAGGATGACCGAACCCGTTTTGTTGGCATGGTCCACCCAGGCCTGTAATTGATCTCTGCCGAAAACTGCGCCGGTTGGGTTGTTTGGAGAACACAGATAGATGAGCGCCGCTTCCATCGTTTTCGGAGGGGAGGACAGAAAGCCGTTTTCGGCGGATGCCGGTACGTGGATGATCTTCCTGCCTGCAATAACGCTTGCGTCCAAATAAGCCGGATAGGCGGGTTCCAACACCATAGCAGGTGTTTCCGGCGAAAACAGATCTAAAATATCTCCCAACTCGTCGCTGGCGCCGGAGGAAACGAATACCTCCTCCGGTGAGAGCCGGACGCCACGTGCCGCGTAGAGGGCGGCGACGGCCTCCCTGAAAAACGGTGCGCCACACTCAGGTTGATAGCCATGGAAGCTTTCTGCGTGGGCCTGCGCCTCCACGGCCGCGTGCAGCGCATCGATCACCGCGGGGCACAGCGGTTGCGATACGTCCCCGATGCCCATACGGTAGAGCTTTTGCCCGGGATGGCTATCCAGATATGCCTGCGTCTTTTTTGCGATCCCCGCAAAAAGATAGGAATCTTTCAATTCCGCGTAGTTTTTGTTCAGATATATCATATCGTTTCTCCCTCGTAAACAAATTCTGCCGGGCCGGTCATGGTGACGAATCCGTCGCTTTCGACCGTGATCTCCAGCGTGCCGCCGTCCAGTTCCACAGATAACGGTTTTCCGGGGCGGCAGTATTTCTTTTGTACTGCAGCCGCCGCGCTGGCGCAGGAGCCCGTGCCGCAGGCCATAGTGACGCCGCTGCCCCGTTCCCAAACGCGCATACGAAGCTCCGTTTCGGAGCGAACCTCAACGAATTCCACGTTGACACCGCCGGGAAAATCAGGGTGATGCTCAATTATCGGACCTAAGGATTCCAGTGGAACGGCTTCGACGTTTTCCACAAAAATAACCGCATGCGGATTGCCGACGGAAACAGGTATGTACGTTATGCTTTTTCCGTTTATTGTTAACGTCTGCTCTGGATGCGTCTCGGTTTTTCCCATGGAAACAGAGACGTTTTTCACTTTCCCGCCGGACACCTGCAGACGAAGGAGCTTGACGCCGGAAAGCGTATCGATCTTCAGGTTCTTTTTATCTGTATAACCTTTGTCGTACACATATTTCCCAACGCAGCGGATACCGTTGCCGCACATCATGGCTTCACTGCCGTCCGCGTTAAAGATCCGCATTTTGAAATCCGCGATCCCGGAGGGCGAAATGTAGATCATGCCGTCCGCTCCGGCGCCGAAATGTCGGTCCGATAATTTTTGCGAAAGGGCTGCGATATTCTCCGGGACCTCGCCGTAAACATACAGATAGTCGTTGCCGAGTCCTTGCATTTTTGTAAAGTGCATCTTTTTTTCCTCCTTTACTCTGCATCGATTGTTGAAATACCGAGAGTGGATTCCTCCAGCACGTCCAGCAGCATGCGGACGGTATCCAGAGATGTGAGCATGGCCACGCCCTGCTGGGCGGCGCATCGCCGGATAGCGGCTCCGTCACCGTAATGGACGCCGGAGAGCACCGCACGGGTATTGACCACGTAGCTCACGTACCCCGCGCGGATAGATTCCAGCACCTCGTCGCTGCCTTCGCTGGGCTTACGGCGGATGCGGGTGCGGATGCCACCGGACTTCAGCACCTCCCCGGTCTTGGTGGTCGCCTCGATATTGAAGCCCATCTCGTAAAACCTGCGGATCAGCGGCACTGTCTCCTCCTTGTCCTCATCCGCCACGCTGACCAGTACCGTGCCGTATTTTTTCAGCGTCATACCGGAAGCAGTCAGCGCCTTGTAGGCGGCTCGGTGAAGCTTGTCGTCATAGCCGATGGCTTCGCCGGTGGATTTCATCTCCGGAGAGAGATAGCCGTCCAATCCGCCCAGTTTGGAAAAGGAAAATGCCGGGGCCTTTACATAATAGCGGTCCTTTTCCGGCGGATAGATGGAAAAGATCCCCTGTTCCGGCAGGGTCAGCCCCAGACAGGCTGCCGTGCCGATATCCGCCAGCGGGTACCCCGTGGCCTTTGACAGGAACGGAACCGTGCGGGAGGAGCGGGGATTGACCTCGATGATGTACACGTCCTCGTTTTCATCCACAATGAACTGGATATTGAACAAACCGACGATGCCGATGCCCATGCCCAGCTTTTCGGTGTATTCCAGAATTTTACTCTTCACCCGCAGGGAAAGGCTGAATGGCGGATAGACGCTGACGGAATCTCCGGAATGGACGCCGGTGCGCTCTACCAGTTCCATGATGCCGGGTACGAACACGCTGTGCCCGTCGCAGACCGCGTCCACCTCCACTTCCTTCCCTCGGATGTAGTGGTCCACCAGTACCGGCTTGTCCTCATCGATCTCAACAGCGGTTTTGAGATAGGTCCTGAGATCTTTTTCTTTTGCCACGATCTGCATGGCCCGGCCACCCAGCACGAAGCTGGGACGCACCAGCACGGGGTAACCGACCTCCCGCGCGGCGGCCACGCCCGCTTCCACGCCGGTCACGGCCCGGCCCTTCGGTTGGGGGATGCCCAGCGAAAGCAGCAACTTTTCAAACTGATCCCGGTCTTCCGCCCGCTCGATGGCTGCGCAGTCCGTCCCGATGAGCTTCACGCCCCGCGCGTGCAGCGCCGGGGCCAGGTTGACGGCGGTTTGCCCCCCAAGCGTTGCGATCACGCCCTCGGGCTGCTCCAGGCGGATCACGTTCATCACGTCCTCGATGTGAAGCGGCTCGAAATAGAGCTTGTCGGAGCAGGTGTAATCTGTGGAGACGGTCTCCGGGTTGTTGTTGATGATGATGGCTTCATACCCGGCGCTGCGGATGGTCTGCACCGCGTGGACGGTGGAATAGTCGAATTCGACGCCCTGCCCGATGCGGATGGGACCAGCTCCCAGCACCACGATCTTTTTTTTGTCGGAAACCACCGACTCATTCTCTTCCTCATAGGTGGAATAGAAATAGGGCACGTAGCTTTCAAATTCCGAAGCGCAGGTGTCGATCATCTTGTAGACCGGCGTGACCCCGTTTCTCAGGCGCTTCTCGCAGACCGCCTCCTCCGTCGTGCCCCAGAGCCTTGCCACGGCGGCGTCCGAAAAGCCCATCCGTTTGGCGTTCAGCAGTTCTCCCACATCCCCTACGGCGGCGGACAGCGCTATTTCTTCACGAACGATTTTATCCAGTTTTTGTATGAAGAACCGATCGATCGCCGTTGTCGCCGTGATCCTGTCTATCCCACACCCCAGACGGAGGAGCTGCGCCAGCGCGAACACGCGGTCGTCCGTGCCCTCCCTGACGTAGGTCAACAGCTCACTTTCCGTCATCCCGTCGAACTTGCGCAAATGCAGATGGTCGGCGCCGGTTTCCAGCGAGCGGATCCCTTTCAGTAGGCTTTCTTCAAAGGTCCTGCCCACGCTCATCACTTCGCCGGTGGCCTTCATCT
>CAMVBR010000189.1 GCA_947165755.1 uncultured Clostridia bacterium | reverse complement strand
TATCTCGGCAGCGGCAGCATGGTGGACCGCACCATAGACGACGCCCACGGCGAAGCGCTGCTGATCGCACATAAATATATGCAGTTTCTGCTGAAGAGCAACGTAGAGGCGCTCATCAAGATCATACGCGCGGATGAACGCTTCGGCAAAAACGAGAACGCGAAAAAAATGGTTATTTTCGAGCAGGATACCTCTCCGATCCTGATCGGCGGTTTCCCGAATCTGACCAACGCTGTGGAAGAGCCCTATTTCGGCATTCTGGCCGCAGCCAACGATCAGCATGCGGGGTATTATTTTTCGGACGTTATCGATTCCTACGGGCTCCCTTCGGATTCCTGCCGCAATTCCTCTATTGTATGCGGCGTGGCCATAGACGATCAGCTGCCTTATTACGGCGCCTGCCTCATTACAAGCAACGCCCCCTGCGATTCCTCCGTTATGAATTCCGCCGTGGTGGAGCGTAGGCTGAGAGTGCCGTCCATTCAGGGGTGTACCCCCATGCGCTGGCGGGATGAGGATACGCGGGAATACGCCGTTGCCCACGTAAAAGAAGTGATCAAATTCATTGAGGACTGCACCGGGGAAACCTTTGACTGGGACGCTTTCTTCAAGACCGTGCGGCAGTATAACGAAGAGACCCGTATCCAGCACGAGCTTTGGGAGCTGGCAAAATCTCCCTATTACCCCGTGCCAAGCGTACCGAATCTGCTTTACCGTTCTTTCCAGCTGTCGTTTTCCAGCGGTCTGAATGAGAACTGCGCCAAGATCGGCCGCGAAATGCTCGCTATTTGTGAAAAATGCGTAAAGGAAAAAATCAACGTGCGTCCCAAAACGCGTCACAGAACTTTGGTTTGCGGCGCGCCGGCTTCCTACTATATGCATTTCTCTACCTGGATGTATGAGTGCTGGGGTGTGAATACCGTTGCCGTGCTCAATAACCTGAGCCACTCCGATTATCTGAATGAGGAAGATAAGGAAGAGGCGTTGTGGGGTGTGGCCCAGCTTTGGGAACAGGCCATCATGCGCCGTCATCTTGTGGGCGGTTACGAAAATATGCTGCAGCTCTTTGAGGAATACGACCGTTTCCATTGCGATATGATCGTGTATTACGATAATATCACTTGCAAGGGCAGCAAGGCGATCACCGGTATGATCCAGGATATCGCCAACGAGCGTAATATCCCGTTGGTATGGATCTCACACGATCTGATCGATCCCCGAAATATACCGCGCAGCTCTATGCGGAAGCAGTTCAACGATTTTATGTTTACAGTGATGGGCGAAGAGCCGCTGGATGCATCTTTGCTTGATTTCGACGATTCCAAGGGTTGGTAAGGAGCGGATATATATGAAAAAAATTTTTATTTTTATTGTAAAAGCGCTCGGCTGCCTTTTTGGGGTTGCGGCGCTGGCATTCGGCGTGATTCAGGCTGTTTACTGGCTGAATCTTGATAATAAGTTTATGTTCCTTCTCCACCGGATCCTGAACAAGATAACGGATCGCGTACCGAGGGACAGAAAATTCTGAAATCGTAAAAAAAACGGCGGCAGATTGCGTTTCTGTCGCCTTTTTTCTTATTGTTGTGTCAGGTCAGCTTATAATTTGACGCGAATTTTTCATTCCACGTCTTTTCGATCCCGTCTCGCCAATGCATGGCAATCTGCGTCATTTCGGCGCACAGCTCCGGCATGACGGAAGCAAGGTTTTCGGTTTCGCCGGGATCGGTGCGCAGGTCGGAAAGAAACACCGGCGCGCGGGCAGGCTGATCTTCCGTAAGCCTGCCGTTCAGCACGAGCTTGTAATCCCCCATGCGCATCGCGGTTTGCCCTTCCATTTCCCAAAAAAGCGCTTCATGCTCACAGGGCGTATCGTGCAGCAGCAGCGGCAAAATGGAGACGCCGTCCGTCTCATACTCGGCGGGATCACCGCCGCAGGCTTCATACAGCGTAGGGAACAGGTCCGCGGCAATGTGCGGCGTATCCACAACGCGCGGCTGTAATCTATTTCCCCAGCTGAAAATGGCCGGAATGCGGATGCCGCCCTCGAACAGGCTGAACTTATGACCGGTAAAGCCGCCGGCCGTGCCGCCGTAATAAGGGTCTTTTCTGCCGTCGAGCCAGTTGCGGCTTTCGCGGGAAGGGCCGTTGTCGCTTTGAAAATAAATAATCGTATCGTTATAAATGTTTTGCCTGCGGAGCTCGGCGCAGATCTCGCCAACGCCGTCGTCCACCGCGCTGATCATTGCCGCCATGATCCTTCTGTCCCACGGCAGGTCGGGGAAGCGATCCAGATATTTTTCAGGGGCGTGCATAGGGTAGTGGGGCGCGTTATAAGCCACGTATAGAAAGAACGGTTCATCGGCGTGTCTGCGGATGAAATCCACACCCTTGCGCGTAATGCGCTCCGTCAGATATTCTCCGTTGGCGTAAACCTCGTTTTCGTTTTCCCAAAGATCGTGCGTGGGGTTGTTGCCGCCGTCGGCCATACCGTAATAAAAGATATGGGAGTAATAATCAAGGCAGCCCGCAAGAAAGCCGTTGAATTCATCGAAGCCGTTCGCGTTCGGTCGGCATTCGTCTTTGAGCCCCAGATGCCACTTGCCCGATAAACCTGTGGCGTAGCCGAGCTTTTTCAGCGCGGCGGCAATGGTGGGCACGTCGGGCGTGAGGCCGCTGGCGCGCCTGTGCCCCGCGAGAATAGCGCGTACACCGGCGTTGCCGGGATATCTGCCCGTAAGCAGCGAAGCGCGGGAAGGGGAGCATACGGGGGATGCGGAATACATGGACGTAAAGCGCACGCCGGTTTCGGCAAGTGCATCCAGATACGGCGTTTTGAAATCCGTTGCGCCCATGCAGCTTAAGTCGCCGTAGCCCTGGTCGTCCGTAAGGATCACGATCACGTTTGGTTTCTTCATGTACGGCACCTCCGTTTAATCTGAAAAGAATATTCTGAACGTGGCAATTTCGAAGGGACGGAACCGGTATTCCGATATTGTTTCCTCTGTTACAGTATCTTCAAGCGTGTTGCATTGCCGCAGGGATACGTTCGGCGGCATTTTCAGTACAGCGCTTATACCGGCGCTTTCCCACAGTCGGATCACGGGGCCGCTGCCGTCTTCCGCCCATTTCAGTGCGCTTATACGCAGATTGGCGGGGATTTCGGCAAACTGCGGCAGAAGACAAACATCTTCGGGAAGATCATTGCTTTTTAGAAGATGCGGTGAGATCCATTTGCCCGGCGCGGTGAGCTCCAGCGTATGACCGTGGGCAAGAAAACGCGCGGCGCGCGCGGCGCAGCAGCCGTCGGCAAACGTGCCTTCCCACGCGGTGACGGCATAATCGGACGAATGAAAGCCGCAATCGTTCGTTTCGGCGTATCTGGGGTCGTCGCTGCTGAAGGCGCGAAGTAGACTGAGCTGCAGCGTTCCGTTGTGCAGACGCGTACCTGCAAAACCGCCCTTCAGAACGGCAATATTATAAAAGCCGTCCGTAACGCCCGCGAAACCGAGGGAAGGCCATTCGTCCGTAAGGCCGAGTACGTTGTTCAGCTCCGGCGTATCCCGCTCCATCGTACCGAAAGGAACTTCGCAGATGAGCTTGCTGGTGTGCTTGAACGCGAGCGGGAAGGAGGCGAATACGCGGGTGTCCTTTCCGTGCCAAGGCAGGTCCGTGTGGATGCGGATCAGCGGCTCATCGTTGAAAAGCGTAATGGTCTGCGTCCATTGCAGGCGATGAATGCCATTTGCCTCTTCTGTGACAAGACCGGTGAGAATGATACGGCTGAATCGGGAGGTCGTTTTTATGTGGATTTCATCCGCAAACAACTGACGGTGGTTTGTTTCCGGTTCGCTTCTTCCCCAGGGGCTGCCGATATCGGTACCAACAGCCGGCGACGCGGCGCCGTTCAGCAGCATTTTACGGCTGTGTACTTTGTCATAGATTTCAGCGATCTCACCGTTGCCGACGGTAATGCGGAAGTATTTATTTTCAATATAATTCGGGTCTGCTTGAATTGTTTGATCCTGTTGTGATTCTGAGGGGCGCCAGTAAAAATACTTTACCCCGAACGCCGGAACTGCGCAAGCGGCGCGGCATTCCACGCCAACGCCAACAAGCGCCTTGGTGATTCTGCAGTCGAACGTATCGATAACGCCGCCGTGTGAATCAATGACTTCTATCGACTGTATGCCCATGGGCGCGTGCAGACGCAGCAAAGGAAAATCCATAGGAATATTTGTGGGATTGAAACAGGCTGCGGCATAGTATCCCTCCGGCGGTTTGGGATCTACGTTGCGGCAAAGCTCCAGCGCGGCGTCGTTATAGATCTGAAGCGCGCCGCGGCGAACCTCTCTGATATAGCGCATGAGTTCATAATAGGCAGCGTCAACGTGGGTACCGGTAATGCAGTCGTGGAACTGAATAAACGCCATTTTATTCCATAGCGCCTCCAGCTTTTTCTGCGGGTAATCCCTTCGCGGAATCGCGGTATTGCTCCAGCCGCCGTGCAGGCGCGCAAGCACGGAAAGATTTTCGGCTTCAAACAAAAGCTGTTCCAGCTCCCGGTTTTCCTTTTTGATCTTAATGCGGGACGTGTAGCAGCCGCAGGCCGCCGGATTTCCCTCGGGCCGCGTATCGATCTCCGCTTCCGTATAGTTCCCGCTTTGCAGCCGTTCCTCCTGGCCTGGGCACCATTTTTCATGATTTTCTTCAAATCCAAGGTAGATCACTTCCATATCATGGCGCTTCGCCGCGTCGGCAAGCGGGCCGTAAAGATGGGTGCCGATGGTGGGCTCTTCGGTGGTGATCATAACGAAATATTCTTCTTTATCGGTTGCGAGCAGTTTTTCCAGAAAAACGTCGGCGCTCATGTTGCCGTAATAAGCTGATTGCAGCAGCTCTTTATCGGGACGGGTCATATCGTAAGTCGTATCGATACCGGTCCCCATGCAAAGGTCACAGCCTTTACCGCGGCAAGCGCCGCAAGCCGGCAGCTTAACACAGTCGGCCGTGCGGAGATTCGGCTCCGGCGGCTGCAGAAAACAGGAATCCAGAACGATCAGGGTTCCGTCCAGACCGCGCCAGAACGGTTTGTTGTTCTTAAGCACACGGTCGAAAATGATCAGGGCGTCATAGCCCAGAGAACGGAAAAACTGCGGCAGCTGAGAGGGG
>CAMVBR010000188.1 GCA_947165755.1 uncultured Clostridia bacterium | reverse complement strand
TTGGTATTGGGCGTCCACTTGGCGTACAGAGTCGCAGCCGCCGTGGGCGTAAAGGCCGCGCCGCCCGCGCCCGCCGAGGTGGTGCACGCCGCCTCTTTGTACCAGCCGCCGAAGGTATAGCCCGTACGGGTGGGGGTGGGCAGGGTCACGCTGCCGAGGGTCCAGTTGGCATACAGCGTGACCGTAGCGCCGTTGGTGGCGGTGAGATTCGATACACTCTGGCTGTTGTTATATACCTTTGCGCCGGTGGCGGTGGTCGCCCAGCCGTTGAAGGCAGAGGTTGCCGTGTCGGTGGTGTTGGCAGCGCCGCTGCCGTTGTAATTATAAGTTACCGTATACGCGCGGGTAAAACCGTTTGCGGTCAGGGCCTTCGCCACGTCGTAGGTATGGGAGGAAGAGGCGGTGGAACCGCCGGTATTCCCGTTGCCGTTATAGGCCACGGTGTAGGTGTTGGCCTTCCAGTTGGCGGTGTAGCTGAGGTCCGTCAGATTCGGATAGATCACGGACATCTCCGCGCACTGCCAGGTGGTATCGTAGCCGGTGGTGCCGTTCTGGTCGATCTGGATGAACACGGTGGCGTTATTCTTGCCCGCAGGCACCGTGACGTCGCGGTAATAGCGGCCCCAGCCGTCGCCCAAATCGGTTTTCAGCGTAAATGCGCCGTAACCATCATAACCGTAGCCGGTAGCATTGGTGTTATACCAGAGGCCGCCGTTGAGCGCCCGCGAGCCGGCGGTTCGCTTGGCGGTAACGTAAACGCGGTAGGTTTTGCCGGACAGCACCGAAACCTGACTGCCGGGACGGTGGTCGCGTCCGCTGCAAACCAGCGGATTGGAGGTGGTGTAGCTTTCCAGCCCCACGGGCAGATTCTCAAAACAGGAGGTCACCGAGCAGTTTGCGATCTGCCAGGAGGTGCTGCCGCCGGAGCCGGACTGATCCAGCTGGATATAGAATTTGCCCTGCTGTTTGCCCGCGGGCACGGTGATATCTTTATAGTACACCCCGAAACCGTTGCCGGCGTCTTTCAGATAAGTAAACGCGCCGCCGTAGCCGTCGTAAGAGGCGCCGCTCGTCTGCGCGGTATACCAGATGCCGCCCTGCAGGTTGAGCGAACCGGCGGTCCGCTTCGCGGTAACGAACACCCGGTATACCATGCCGGGCAGCACGCGGAAGGCGTTGCCCAGAATATGATCACGTCCGGCTGCCGTATAGGGGCTGGATGGGCTGTAGCTGATGCCGCTGCTCAGGGCGTTCGGCACGGAAACGTCCGTGGAGGGAACCATACCGTTGGAGCCGGTCCAGCCCGTAAAGGCATAGCCGGTTCTGGTGGGATTATTGAGGCGGACGGGAGAGGTATTGATATCGTAGGAAGTGGGGTTACCTGAAACGGAGCCGCCGTTCAGATTATAAGAGATGGTGTAGCTCTGCTGCGTTGCGGAAGTAACGGCAGCCAAAGCGTTATTCAGGTTCGTGGCGAGGGTATCCGGGTTTGTGATGGCGCCGTCCACCTTCGTAAGCGCCTTATATGCCTCGGTATAGGCCGTGCAGAAGGTGCTCCAGGTGCTGTTGGAGTTATTCAGATACAGGCTCACGGGATCGGAGCCGCTGATCGCGTTGACGCCCAGATGCGGGAACGCTTTCAGCGCGTTCTGCACCGCGGTGCGGAGGTTTGTTTTATCATAGTGTGTAGTTACAAGGTCGATAAAGCAGTGGTTGAAAGCCCAGTCGTTGGTGCCGGAGGAATCCTCTTCGGTGCCGAAGAAACCGTGCATCACGTAGGTGTAAGCGCTGCCCTGTGCGCTGCCCGCCAAAAACGTTCTCGGCCAGGGGCCAGCGTATTTCACGCCCTCGTCCGCGTAATCGTGCGAATCGGTGGCGCCGGAAGTGCCCTGACCGGCGATCACGTAGTTTTTGGCATTATAAAAATTGCCGCGGGCGTCGGAACCGTCGTAAGAGCCGGTGGTGATATAGGTGGAGCTGCCGCCGGAATAATCCGAAACGTACCAGAAATCCCATGCGCTGTGTTGATCATCCGTGGCCATGAGGCCAATGGAAAGGTTCGGAATATACTGCAGATCCGTATAGCGGGAGGTATCTACGGTGAGCAAGCCCTGCGGACCGGGATGCAGAACGGAGAGGACGTTATATTCGCCCTGCTCTTTATACCAATAGTCAAAGCTCTTCACGTTATAATCGCGACCTTCGTTATAGCCCGTATCGCCCCAGCCGTTAGAGCCTTTGTTGTTGAAATCGGTCACCTGAAAATGCACAGTGTCGGTGCCGGTACCGGTAAAGAGCGTATACCAACGGGCCGCGCCGCTCATAAAGGTTTCGTTACTGTTGGAGGTATTCGGCGAGATCGAAGGAACCGTAGCGGAAGTGATCTGCGTGCCGCCCACGTATGCCACGTTGCTTTCACTGGCAAAGCAGGCAAGACCGCGGTCGGTGGTATATTTGGGGTAATAGCCGCCGTCGTCGTGGTAGCTGACGCCGCTGGTATTGATGCCCTGCATACCCACGATCCAGCTCATGGATTGCGCGAAATGGTCGGTACCGTCGGTATTGTTTACCTTGTTGAAACCGCCCACGGGCACAGTATAGGGCTTATACACGTAGGTATAGGCGTAGGCTTTTTTCGCAACACTGTCCGCCGGGTCGGTATAGCTCAGCGTCCAGCGGATGTAGCAGCCGGAAACGTTCGCGGCAAGAGAAGGCGCCGTACCGCCGGTAATGTTCACGCTGCCGCCGTTTGAAACCGTGCTGCTGCTCAGCGTAACCGAGCCGCCGTTCATTGCGGCAAGCGACGTATCCAGAAACTGATAGCTCAAGGTTGCGTTACCCGCCCCGGAGAGCGAATAATAAATTTTACCGGTGGTATCCTTTGCATTTGTCGTTACCGTACCGTCGGCATTGTTGTTGATATAATACTGGAACGGTGTGCTCACGGCCTGCTTCCAGGAAAGGCCGTCCGGATACAGATAGATCGCCTCCGGAACCACGAAGGTAAGAGGGTTGCTGGCCGCCGCCTGCGCGTTAAGCGCAAACAGGCCGCCGAACGCGGGCAGCATGGCAACGATCATAAGCAGGGAAAGGATCATTGACAGCGCCTTTGTTGAAAACCGTGTGTGTTTCATTATTGACCTCCAAAAAAAGAATCGGATAATCTTCCAACATATAATTATAGCATATTGCCAAAAAGATACAATTCTCTTTTTTCACAGAAATATTCACCTGTTTTTGTACGCTTTTAATTAATTATGTTTAATTATTCATTTATATATACGCAATATCCCGCAAAGGAAAAGCGCCCCGTCTCAATGAGGCGGGGCGCCGGGATGGTCGGAGCTTATCCGAACAGGTGTTTGAAGAAGTAGAAGATGGCGTGGAAGAAGGCGACGATCATGCCCCAGAGGTTGCCGGGATGCACCTTGCCGCAGTATTTGCACACGCCGCCGGTGGAGGTATGGCTGCCGCTGCCGCCGTTATCGGCAGTAGTGGTTACGGGGTTCACGTTGATCTTCACGTAATCCGTGCCGCCGGGGATGGTGTAGGTGCCGTCCGCGTTCTGCTTCAGCTCCTTATCGTTCAGCGAAACGATGTAATTCTCATATTTGCAGTCGGGATGCAGCACGATATCGAAGGTCAGGTCGGCGCCCTCATACCAGTAGAAGGCCGGGGTCTGCTTGCTGTAGATCTCGTAGTTGAAGGTATCGAAATGCACCACGTAGTGCATGCTGCCGGTTACCACGAACTGAACGACGCGCTTCTTATCGCCGATCCATTGGATCGCGTTCTCTTCGGTCTCGCCGCACACAAGGCAGGTGCGTTTTTCAAGGCCGTCGGCCTCGGGAGAGGCCTCGCGCACGGTGATCCATTCGCCCCAGGTGTGGCCCGGCGCGGCGCTGATGCGGGTCTCATAATGCGCGCTGTTGCAGGTGCAGAAGCGGATCTCAACGGCGTTTTCGGTGCAGGAGCCTGCGGTGGAAACCGTCCATTCGCCCCAAACGTGAGCGGCCGGATCTACGGGCACGGTGACCGCCTCGCGGGAAAGCTCGTCGCCGCACACGGCGCAGTAAACGACTTCGTCATAGCTGCCGGCCTCCATGCAGGTGGCGGGCATGATATTCTCCGTCATGGTCTCGCCGGAGACGTGGCCCTTTGCAGGGATCACAATGCCGGATTCTCTTTCCAGCTCCGCGCCGCAGAGCTCGCAGTAGACCACGCTGTCGTAGCTGCCGGGAGCAGTGCAGGTGGCGTCGGTCTTGTTTTCGACCTTGGCTTCGCCGGGGGTATGCGTGGCGCAGATGGCGTAATTACTGAAGCTTTCGGTTGTGAACACCAGCATACCGTCAACCACAGTGAAGGCCACGGGCGTTACGGTATCGTCATCCGCGATATGGTACACCGCGATCTCGGCGGGCACGTAGCCCTCCGGCACGGGCACGCGCACGGTCACCGCGTTCGCGGGCTGGGTCTCCACGCCGCCCACTTCCATGTGGATCTCGTAAACCGTATCTTTGTAGAAGCCGGCGGGCAGCAGGGCGTTTACGCTTTCAACCTCGGCGTCTTCCAGAACGTGGATCACCACGAGGGTCGCTTCGTCCGCGAAGGCGTCGCTGCGGTAGGTGACGCTCACGTCGCTCGGGTCGTCGGTGACGGTAACGTCGGTCAGGCGCGGGATCGTTACGTGCGTGCGACTGATCTCTTCATCGCAAACGTCACAGTACACAACAAGATCGTAGCCGCCTTCCGCGTCATAGGTGGGCGCGGTCTCGTTTTCCTTCACGGCAGACTTCGGGGTATGGCCGGGCGCGGCGAGCACGGTTTCTTGAGTCTCGTTGCAGCGGGAGCACTTCACGGTCTTCAGGCCGTCCACGGTGCAGGTGGCGTTCACGACCGTTACGTTTGCTTCGATCGTATCGTCAAAATCATGACCGAGCGCGACCACGGGCGTATCTTTGTAGCTGTCGCCGCAGCGCGAGCAGGTGTGGGTGGTGTAACCGGCCTCGGTGCAGGTGGGATCGGTAACCACGGCAGCGTAGTTATGACCAAGCGCGTCCACGTCTCTGGTCTCCGTCTCATCGCAGCGGGAGCAATATCTGGTTTCTTCACCTTGATCGGTGCAGGTGGGATCGTCGGTCAGTATCCATTCGCCGAAAGCATGCCCCT
>CAMVBR010000187.1 GCA_947165755.1 uncultured Clostridia bacterium | reverse complement strand
CGGCACGGGAATGTTACAATTCCGGGGGAAAGCTCCCGCGAGCGCAAGCGAGCAATCTCCCGCGAACGTATGTGAGCATCCTCCCGCGAGCGCATGCGAGCAATCTCCCGCGAACGAAGTGAGCTTCAGTTTGTCGGGCTCGATGCCCGACAAACTGATTTTTTTCAAATCCCTATTGACAAACCGGTTTATTGATGATAGACTAAAAATGAGGTTTATAGACAGTAAACCGGTAAAAGGCAGACAAGGGAGGACTTTGTATGGAAGAGATCAGGCTTGGCGCGGTGGAGCTGAAATTTGCCGAGCTGGTATGGGCGAACGCGCCGATCCCCTCGGGGGAGCTTGTAAAGCTGTGCAAGCAGGCGCTGGGGTGGTCAAAATCCACCACCTACACGGTGCTGCGCAAGCTATGCGAGCGGGGGCTGTTCGTAAACGAAAACGGCGCGGTGCGGGTGCTGATCGACCGCAGCGGCTACTTCACGCAGAAGAGCGAAGCCGTGGTTGAAACCGATTTCGGCGGCTCGCTGCCCGCCTTCATTGCCGCCTTCACGGCGGGCAAGCCCCTGACGCAGGGGGAGATCGACGAGATCCAGACCATGATCGACGATTTCAGAAGGGGGAACGGAGATGCGTGACTTTGTAACTTCCCTGCTCACCATGGCGGTGCAGGGCTCGCTGATCGCCCTTGCGGCGTTCGCAGTGCGCTTTCTTCTGAAAAAACTGCGGGCCCCGGCCTTTCTGCGGGTACTGCTGTGGGCTGCGGTGGCGGTCAGGCTCCTTGTGCCCGCGCTGCCGAAAACCACGGTATCGGTCATGCCAAAGCAGAGCATGATCTCCGAATACGTGCAGGCGGCCGTGCCCGCCGAAACGGCGATCCCGGCGCAGCCCGCGGAATCCTCGTCCGGCGAAGCCGTTTCCGCGCCCGCCGAAGCAGCGCCCACGGAGAATGCAGCGGCAGGGCCGTCCCTTGCCCCGGGGCAGATCCTTTTCTTCGTATGGGCCGCGGGCGCGGCGGGCATGCTCACATGGGGGCTTGTGAGCTTTCTGCGGCTGAAGCATAAGGTTAAAATTTCCGTAAAGGCGGAAAAGAACGTGTATCTGTGCGACGCCGTCTACAGCCCGTTTCTGCTGGGGCTCTTCACCCCAAGGATCTACGTGCCCTCGTCCCTTTCGGGCGAGGCGCTGCAAAACGTGCTGGCCCACGAGCGGGCGCATATCAAACGGGGCGACCATCTCATAAAGCCCCTCGGATTTCTGCTTTTATCCGCGTATTGGTTCAACCCTCTGTTTTGGGCGGCTTACGTGCTGCTGTGCCGCGATATCGAGTTCGCCTGCGACGAAAAGGTGCTGAAAACCATGGACCGCGCCCGGGTGGCGGAATATTCCGAAACGCTGCTGTCGTTCCACGCCCGTGGCCGCGCCGTGGCGGCGTGCCCGGTGGCCTTCGGCGAGGTTGGCGTAAAGCAGCGGGTGAAGGCGGCGCTCAGCTACAAAAAGCCCGCGTTCTGGGTGCTGCTGGCGGCGGCGCTGGCGGGCGTGTGCCTGTGCGTGTTCTTTTTAACGGACCGCACCTCCGATTTGGCAAAGCTCTTCCCGCCCGAGGAAGAAGCGATCAAAGCCGCCGTTGCCGCCGCCATGACCGACGGCGAGAAGGTGCAGGCCGAGGGAATCGCCGAAGGCCACGTACTGCTGGGGCTTGCCGAAAAGGACGGCGTTACCGAAGCCTATGCCTATTGCGCCCTCTCCGGCCTCGGCTTTGAAAACGGCGTGCTTACCTCCTGCGGCACGGGCGGCTACACCGGCCCCCGCACCTTCCTGCTGAAGCCCGCCGGCAGCGGCTATACCTGCACCGGCGTTCTCAAACCCGAGGACGGCGAAGGGTATGAGGCCTCCGTTGCGAAGATCATGCCCGCCACGCTGTGGCGCAAGGCGCAAAGCAACATGGAATCGATCTCGGCGGAGATCAAAGCGCAGAAAACCGCCTGCGCCGAGGCGTATCTTGCATCCATCGGCCGCGAAGCCGATATCGAGCTTGACCGCTGGAACCTGCGGTATACGCTCCTCACACGGGCGGGGGTGCCACTTTCGGTGGCTGAAGCCATCGACCGCAACCCGAGTTTTGCCTCTTACCCCGATTTCGTGGGCAGCCGCGAGCTGGTGACGGACGGCATCCGCTACGTATTCGAGACCGCCGTGGATGAGAAGAACGGCAGAATCGTGTTTACCAAGCGTATAAATACGGGTACGCCCGCATTGCTGGGGCGCACGGTGCTCGACCTTTCCACAGGCAGGGTTCTGGATTCGCTGCAGTACGATGATCTGCCCATGACCTACCCGCAGGAGATCGACCACGGCCCCTACGGCGAAAACAACATAGCTTACAGCAGCAAGGCCCAAGGGGATCTCAACGGCAACGGTGTGCCCGATACGCTCTACCTGTGCCACGGGGACGGCTTTTACCTGCTGGCGGTGGAAAACGGCAGCGCCTTCGCCTGCGACCTGTATAAAACGAACGGGGACGAATACGCGCTGGCGCTCACCGACGATCCCGAATACCCCGTGCATTTGCAGGCGCACTATTTCACCGAGGACGGTATCATGAATCTCGATACGCCCGTGATCTACCGGCAGGGCGAGGAGTATAATCCGGGGATGTTCCATCCGGAGCTCTACGTCGCCCCGGCGGAGGACGGTTATCCGAATCACTTCGGCGCCTATTTGTCCTACGACGCTGCGCGGCTGCTCGTGGGCCCCATGGAATACACCTTGATGGGGCAGCTTGAGATTGCGGACGCCGAAGCCACCGTGCGCCTGACCGTGGAAAACGCGGACGCCACCGGGGCCACGCTCCGCTACGATCTTGCGTTCTGGGGCGCGCCGTCGAAGACAGATATCACCTACGGTGTGGGCTACAAGCTGCAGAAGTTCTCCGGCGGCCGGTGGGTCGACCTGCCCATGACCGATGATAATTTCGCCTTTACCACAGAATCGCATACGCTGACCGCCGACGAGAGCGGCACGGTGGAGGCCCGTTGGGCGCAGGGCTACGGCACGCTGCCCTATAACGATTTCGGCGAGTGCTACCGCGTGCTCGCTCCCATCGGGTGCGCCGTCAACGGTCGGCCCCACAGCGGCCTGACCATCGCCGCACCGTTTGTGTTGGAGTTGTATTATAATCGGTGAATTGGAATTTATCGCTCGATGCGATAAATTCCAAAGTGAAGAGGTAAGAGTGAAGAGTGAAGAGTGATGGAAGGGCTTCGCCCTTACCCATTATTATAATGCCGGCCGCAGGCCCCTTTCTTCTTCACTATTCACTCTTACCTCTTACCTCAAATTTCAGTTTATCGCTGCGCGATAAACTGAAATTTGAATCAAACGGCTCCCCCGGGACGCCGTTTTTTTGCAAACCTCTTGCCTCGGGCGGATTTTTTTTGTATACTGGTGGCAGTAAACGAAAGGACCTGATTTTATATGACCGCATTCGATCGAGATTACTGTATTTCCGTTTTTCAGAAACTTTTGGGCGCGGACAGCACCACCGGTCAATACGAGGCCGTGGAGACCGTGCTCTGTTCCGTTCTTGACGAACTCGGCGTTTCGTATTTCCGCACCCACAAGGGCGGCGTGATCGCCGATCTGGGCGGACAGGGCGACCCCCTTGCCGTCACCGCGCATCTGGACGATATCGGCCTTATGGTGCGCCACGTAAACGCCGACGGCACGCTGAACGTGTGCCCCGTGGGCGGGCTGTACCCCTTCTACTGCGTTACCGAAAACGTGCGGGTCTACGCATGGAACGGCAGCGTTTACACCGGCACGGTCTGCCGCACGCCCAATTCCATCCACGTCACCGAGGAGGAGCTGCGAAACGAGCTCGGCGACTTCCGCAAAAACGTGTGCGTGGTGCTTGACGAGGACGTAAAGACCGCCGCTGATACAAAAGCGCTGGGCATCGATACCGGCGCGGTGATCGCGCTGGAACCCCGCTTTACAATGAGCAACGGCTATATTAAGTCCCGCTTTATCGACGATAAGGCCTGTGCCGCCGTGCTGCTCACAGCCATAAAAACCATGAAAGCCGCATGCCTCACCCCGAACCGCAGGGTATACGCCTATTTCGCGGTATACGAAGAGATCGGCCACGGCACCACGTGGCTGCCCGAGGGGGTCAAGGATATCCTTGCCATCGATATCGCCCCCACGGGCCCCGATCAGAATTCGGACGAGAAGAAGGTTTCGGTATTCGCCAAGGATTCCCGCTTCCCCTACCATCTGGGTATGGCGCGGGAGCTGCTGGCCGCAGGTAAGGCTGCGGGCGCGGACTGCGTGACCGATATCTTTACGCCTCACTACGGCACCGACGGGGACGCAAGCGTATTGGCGGGCTACGATATCCGCCACGGCGCCATCGGCCCCGGTACCGCCAACAGCCACGGCTACGAGCGCACCCATATCGACGGCCTTGAAAACACCTATAAGCTGCTGATGGCCTATTTAAGCTGCTGAAGCATAGTTACGGGAGGGAACCATGGATTTTAACGAAGCCGTACAACAGTATAACGCCTCTCCCACCCCCGAAACGCTGCGGCGGGTGGCGGACGAGCTGATGCGCGAAATGACGTTGCGCGAAAAGCTGCGCACCCTTCGGGGCCGCGCCATGGGCGTAACGGTGAAAAACACCCTCACCCGGGGCCGCTACTACAACGGCGAGGCTTACCCCGCCGGGGGCTGCAAGCGGCTGGGCATACCGGCGGTGCGCTTTACGGACGGCCCCCGCGGCATCGTAATGGGGCATTCCACCTGTTTTCCCGTGTCCATGGCCCGGGGCGCGTCCTTCGATGAGGATCTGGAGGCCCGCATCGGGCAGGCCATGGCGGAGGAGGCCGTTGCGGGCGGGGCGAACCTGTACGCCGGGGTGTGCATCAATCTGCTGCGCAATCCCATGTGGGGCCGGGCGCAGGAAACCTACGGCGAAGATCCCTTCCTTTTGGGCAGAATGGGCGCTGCCCTCACCCGTGCCATGCAGAAAAACGGCGTGATCGCCTGCCCCAAGCATTACGCGCTGAACAGCATTGAGGACCTGCGCTTTTCGGTGAACGCCGTGGCCTCGGACCGCACCCTGTACGACGTGTACCTGCCCCATTTCAAAAAGTGCATCGACGCGGGCGCCATGT
>CAMVBR010000186.1 GCA_947165755.1 uncultured Clostridia bacterium | reverse complement strand
ATAGCATTATAGCATATAATTGAAATAAATCAAGTGTTTTTTTAAATATTTTTATGGGTGCGGGCCTTTTTTGTTTTTTTGGCGGAAGAGTTGCAAGCGGCAAGCGACAAGCGTGTTAGATTCAAGCAAACGGCAAACGACAAACGGCAAACGGCGAACGGCGAAAGGCGAACGGCGAAAAAACCAACGCCACCGCGGATGCGGTGGCGCCGGTTTTGGGGAAGAGAAAATATAAAAAAGGGGAAATCTGAAAATGAAAATCTTTCACGCACATAGCGTATCATATACGGATGGATTTCAATAGATAAAAATATGAACAAACTAAAAACTTTTAACGGTTTGTTCATATATTTTTTACAAATTCCCGCAACATTTGAACATTACGAATAAGCTCTGTTCAATTATCCTCTTCCGCAAGCCGCAGGGGCAAATCAGTTGCTCTCTTCAAATTTCTGATGGGACTGCATCTTGAGGTAGGCGTTGATGAAGCCGTCGAGATCGCCGTCCATCACGGCGTTGATGTTGCCGTTTTCGTAACCGGTGCGGTTATCCTTGACCAGCGTATAGGGCATGAAGACGTAGGAGCGAATCTGGCTGCCCCAGCCGATCTCCTTTTGGTCGCCCTTGATATCGTTGATGGTATCGAGGTGCTCGCGCTCCTTGATCTCGATCAGCTTGGATTTGAGCATGGTCATGGCCACGTCGCGGTTCTGGTACTGGCTGCGCTCCACCTGGCAGGAAACCACGATGCCGGTGGGGATATGGGTGAGACGCACGGCGGAGGAGGTCTTGTTTACCTTCTGGCCGCCCGCGCCGGAAGCGCGGTACACGTCCATTTTGATATCCTCGGGGCGGATATCCACCTCGATGGTATCGTCGATCTCGGGCATGACCTCTACGGACGCGAAGGAGGTGTGGCGGCGGCCGGAGGCATCGAAGGGGGAAACGCGCACGAGGCGGTGGATGCCCATTTCGCTCTTGAGGTAGCCGAAGGCGTTTTCGCCCTCGATGAGGATCACGGCGGATTTGATGCCCGCCTCTTCGCCGTCGAGATAGTCGATGGTGGTGGTTTTGAAGCCGTGGCGCTCGCCCCAGCGGTGATACATGCGGAAGAGCATCATGGCCCAGTCCTGCGCCTCTGTGCCGCCCGCGCCCGCGTGGAACGTGAGAATGGCGTTTTTGGAATCGTATTCGCCCGAGAGCAGGGTTTCCAGCGTTTGCTTTTCGATCTCCTCCTGAATACGGGTAACGCTCTCCTCGCACTCGGGGTAGCTTGCCTCGTCCTCTTCCTCGTTGCACATTTCAATGAGGGTGAGGGTATCGTCGAAATCGGCCTTGAGGTCGGTATATTTCTTCACCTTGTTCTTGAGGCCCGCAAGGCGCTTGAGCACCTTGTTGGAGCCGGCCACGTCGTTCCAGAAGCCCTCCTCGGCGGTTTGGGCCTCCAGCTTATCGATCTCGGCCTTAAGGGCCTCCAGCCCGATGGCGTCCGCCAGCTCCGCGAGCGGTTTTTCACTTTCCAATAATTTGAGTCTTAATTCTTCGTACTGAAGCATAGGTCGATCCGGTTGACCCGGTCCTTTCTGATTAGTATTTTACGATTCTATATTATATTGAAAACGGCGGGGATTGTCAAATGGTTTATGATTTTTTTACGTTCTTTTTATTATTATTATTGAAAAATAAGAAAATATTGTGTAGAATAGAAAAGAATATTATTTTGAAAGGCATATTTTATGAGATACGAAAACGTAACATGCACCGCCTGCGGCAAGCGCTTTACCGCCGACGACGACGTTGTGGTGTGCCCCATCTGCGGCGCGCCCCACCACAGAGCCTGCTGGCTTGCGGCAGGCAAATGCGCCATGAACGAGGCGCACGAAACCGGCTACGCCTGGATCTTTCCCGAGGACGTGCTGAAACAGCGCGCCGAGAACGAGGCGGCGGAAACGCGCGCCCGGCAGGCGCAGGCTGCCGAAGGCCGCAAGCTGCCCAACGGGGAAAACGTGGTGCAGTGCCCGAACTGCGGCGCGCCAAACTACGGCAACGATATCTACTGCATGCGCTGCGGCGCCCGGCTGGACGGCGAGCCCTCCCCCGTGAAAAACGACGATCCCGACGATGCTTACGACGACTTTGACGACGACGCCTACGACGAGGTGGACGTGCGCGCCATCCGCGACGACTTCAACCGCTTCGGCGGCATTTCGCCCAACGCGCCGGTGGACGGCATCCCCTGCTGGGAATACGCCGAATACGTGGGCGGCAGCAAGCCCGGCAAGATCATTCGCAAGGTATCTACCATGGAGCGCTACGGCAGAAAGCTTTCGTGGATGTGGGCTGCGCTGATCTTCGGGCCCATCTGGTTCTTCTGGCGCAAAATGAAGAAGGAAGGTGCGATCATCTCCATCGTCATGATCTTTCTGGCGGCGTGCATGGGCATTTCGCAGCTGGACAGCATCACGGTGGATTACTTCAAGCAGACCATCGGCCTGATGCAGCAGACCATGGCCGGGCAGGTCTCGCTTTCCGAATTTCAGGAGCAGATGGCGGCCAACCAGGAGGCGTACGTGAACGAAGAGCTGGAAAACGGCTCCCGCACGCGCCGCCTGCTCACAAGCGGCCTTGAATACTGCGTAACGGTGGGCATGCCGATCCTGTGCTCGCTGCTGGCGGTGCCGCTGTACCGCAGGAAGGTGAAGGCGGATATCATGGAGATCCGGGGCAGATGCAGCAGTATGGACGAATATACGAATACGCTGCGCGCCGAGGGCGGCACCAGCGCGGGGTTGGCCGTGCTGGGCGTGATACTGATGCTGGCGGCCGTATTCTGCGCGATTTATCTGCCGATCATCATCGTGGCGCTGTTTATGTAATACCGTAAAGGAGAGGATACAAGTGAAGATCACAAAGGCCGTGATCCCCGCGGCAGGGCTGGGCACCCGCGTGCTGCCCGCCTCCAAGGCCGTGCCGAAGGAAATGCTGAACATCGTGGACAAGCCCGCCATACAGTATTTGGTGGAGGAATGCGCTGCCGCCGGCATTACGGACATACTGATCGTTACCAACCGGGGCAAGGGCGTGATCGAGGACCACTTTGACTACGCCTTTGAGCTGGAGGCGAACCTGAGAAAGGACCCGTCGAAGGCGGCGCTGCTGGAGAGCGTGCGCAAGGCGGCGGACCTGGCGAACATCTATTACGTCCGCCAGAAGGAGACCAAGGGGCTGGGGCACGCCATTCTGGCCGCCGAGCGCTTTGTGGGCAACGAGCCCTTCGCCATTTTATACGGCGACGATATCATTCTCACCGACCCCGGCAAAAAGCCCGTGATCGGCCAGCTCATGGACGCCTACGAAGCCTACGGCAAGTGCGTTTGCGGCGTACAGGAATGCAGCGAGGCGCAGGTGATGAAATACTGCACGCTGGACGTGACCCCGCTGGCAGACAGGATATACGACGTGCACCGCATCATTGAAAAGCCGGCAAAAGAGCAGATATTCTCACATTTTTCCATTTTAGGCCGCAATATCGTCACCCCCGACGTATTCGACCGCATCCGCCATACCCCGCCCAGCGAAAAGACCGGCGAGATCTATTTTTCGGAGGCGCTTTCGGGCTTTGCCGAGGAGGGCAGGCTTGCCGCTGTGGATTTCGAGGGCAAGCGCTTCGATATGGGCTCGAAGCTCGGCATTATGCAGGCCAACTGCGAGGCGGCGCTGCGCCACCCCGAGATCGGCGCGGATTTTAAGGCGTACCTGAAGGATCTTGTGAAAACGTTGAACTGAGCATGGAGAAGCAAATCAAAAAGAACGATATCATCACCCTTGAGATCACCGGCTACACGAGCGAGGGCAGCGGCGTGGGCCATGCGAACGGCATGGCTGTGTTCGTAGCGGGCGCAGCCGCCGGCAGCACCGTGGAAGCGCTGATCATCAAGGCCAAAAACAACTACGCCATAGGCAAACTGAAGAACGTGCTGCAGCCGTCGGAGGACATGACGCCCTCCGACTGTTCTGTTTTTCCCAAGTGCGGCGGGTGCGTGTTCCGCCATATCACCTACGAGGCGGAATGCCGCCACAAGGAGCAGCGGGTAAAGGACGCCTTCGCCCGCATCGGGCACTTAGACGTGCCCGTGGAGCCCATACGGGGCGGCGAGCGCTATAACCACTACCGCAACAAGGCCCAATACCCGGTGCAGACCGTCAACGGGCGGCTGGTGGCCGGGTTTTACGCGCCTTATTCCCACAGGGTGATCCCCTGCCGGAGCTGCCTGCTGCAGCCCCCGGAATTTGAGGGAATACTGAAGGTGATCGCCCGCTGGGCCGAAAAATACAAGATCCCCGCCTACGACGAGCGCAGCCGCAAGGGGCTGTTGCGACACATCTACCTGCGCAAGGGCTTTGCCACCGGGGAGATCATGGTGTGCCTTGTGATCAACGGCGAGAAGATCTTCAAAACCAAGGAGCTGCTGGACGCGCTGCAAAAAGAAAACAAGCATATCAAAAGCGTACTGCTGAACCGCAACGTGGCCGATACCAACGTGATATTGGGCAAAGAGACCACGGTGCTCACCGGCCCGGGGTATATCGAGGATATACTGTGCGGCAAGCGCTTTCGCATCTCTCCCCTCTCCTTCTATCAGGTGAACCACGATCAGGCCGAGCGCCTCTACGCGCAGGCCGCCGCATTTGCCATTGCCGAAAACACCAAAACCGTGGTGGACCTCTACTGCGGCGCGGGCACCATCGGGCTGACGCTGGCGGACAAGGTGGAAAAGCTGATCGGCGTGGAGATCGTGGAGGCCGCCGTAAAGGACGCCGAAATCAACGCGAAGCTGAACGGCGCGGAAAACGCCGAGTTTATATGCGCCGACGCCTCTGCCGCCGCCGAAACGCTGCGCACACGCGGCATCCGGCCCGATACCGTGATCATGGACCCGCCCCGCAAGGGCTGCGACGAGGCGCTGCTGCACACTGTGGCCGAAATGGAGCCGGCACGTATCGTTTACGTTTCGTGCGACCCGGCAACGCTCGCCCGCGACTGCGCCATGCTGGAAACGCTGGGGTACAAAACGCAAACCGCCGTGCCGTTCGATCTTTTCCCGCGCACGAGCCATGTGGAGACAGTATGCTGCTTGTACCACCAGAAGAAGGATTTCATTTCAGTGCCGTATGAACCGAAAGATGACGACTATCTGAAGA
>CAMVBR010000185.1 GCA_947165755.1 uncultured Clostridia bacterium | reverse complement strand
ACCCGCGTCTCTGCGCAATAGCGGCTGTGGTCAGCCGCGCTACCGTGATGTTGTTTTCCCCGACAAACTGAAATTTTACTCGATGACGCATTGCTTCCCCACCTTTTATATGTTAAAATATAATTAAAAGAAACTGCGGCAGGCCGCAATAAAGAAAAACCATTTCGACCCAGGAAAGGAAGGTTACATACGATGCATACAGGGAAACGGATCATCTCGTTTCTGCTCTCGCTGGTTCTTGTGCTCGGCTGCGTTCCCGCGGCGGCAGCGCAGGGCAGCGCCAAAGAAGAAACAAAGTATTTTTGGCCGGTGATCAACGGCAGCGCCAATTCCCACGGCTATAACTGCAACTGCGATACCCACGAGGGAACCCATAAAGGGCAGGATATTTCCGGCTCCCCCTACGGGCAGGCCATTCTCTCCCCGGTGACCGGCACCGTGACCAGCGTGCGCAAGGGCTGCCGGGGCAGATCGAACCTGAAAAAAGGCCAAAGCTGCACAAGCGACGAATGCAGCAGCGGCAACATCACCTATTTCTCAAAATACAAGCTCTCGTTCTGTAACGGCGGCTCCGGCAACGGCGTAACCGTGAAAGATTCCAAAACCGGCTATACCTTCTCGGTGGCCCACATGGCTTACGACCCCGTTGTGAAAAAGGGCGATAAGGTCGTGCAGGGGCAGGTTTTGGGCTTCGTGGGCGAAACCGGCTGCTCCGCCGGCGTACACCTGCATCTGGCGGTGAAGAACAACAAGGGCAATAACGTAAACCCGATGAAATTGACTTACGTCAAGCCGAAATCCACGCCGTCCACGGAAAAGCTCGCCATCAACAGCGTAAGATACCCGAAAAACAAGAAATCCGGCGAGGCCTTCAGCGTATCGGGCACGGTCAGCTCCGATCAGAAGATCAAAACCGTAAAGATTTCGGTCACCGACAGCAATAGCAAGGTGATCTTCAGCGCCTCCACCTCCCCCAACACCTATTACTACGACCTGAATTCGCTGAATGCAAAGGCAACGTTCGCCTCCATCAAAACGGCGGGCACCTATACGTATAAGATCGAAGCGACGGACGCGGGCAAGGCCTCCGTTACCCTCTCGAAATCCTTCAAGGTATCGAGCGGCGGCACCACCTTCGCATACGCCTCGGCAAAATCCTCAAAATGCGCCGCGCCCACCTCGCAGCAAACGAACTTTGAGGGCGGCGTTTTCCTACTGCTGAAAACCAATACCTCGGGCGCAACGATCCGCTACACGCTGGACGGCACGCCCCCCGGGGCGAACAGCGCCGCTTTCAGCGCATCTTCCCCCATCAAGCTGACCTCCACCAAAACCGTGAAGGCCGTGGCCGTGAAGAGCGGCATGACGATGAGCGACGTATATACGGTGACCGTGAACGTAAATAAGGCCCAAACGCCCGCCGCGAACGCCGAGGCGCAAACCAACGGCTATATGGTAACGCTCGCCTGCGCCACGAAAAACGCGTCGATCTATTACACCACGGACGGTTCCACGCCCACCGCGGGCTCCATCCGCTACACCGGCAGCTTTACCGCGGACGGCGGTGAAACCATCAAAGCCGTGGCCGTGGCCGCCGGTATGGCCTTCAGCGACGTATACACCTATACCGTGCCCGCGAAGGCGCCGCCTGCAACGCCCGCGCTGCGGCTGGAAACGCCCGCCGATATCGGCATCGGCGATACGGTGCGCCTCGGCTGGAACGCTGTGCCAAACACCCGCGAATACGACGTGCTCGTGCGCCCCGCCGCAGGGGAAGCCTACACCGTGACCACCGGCGGCGCCGTTCACGCGCTGGCGCTGAATGCACCCGATACCTATACCTTCACCGTAAGGGCAGTCAACAGCTTCGGCGAGAGCGACGAGAGCGCCCCCGTGACCGTGACCGTGCACCCGAACGTGACCGTGACCTTTGCGGATCACGACGGCACGCCCATTGAAACGCAAAGCGTCGTTTACGGCGGCTCCGCCATCCCGCCGGCAGCCCCCTCCCGCGTGGGCCACACCTTTACCGGCTGGAACGGCGTATATACGAAAGTGACCCACGACGTGACCGTGACCGCCGAATACGTGCCAGAGCAGTATAAGATCACCTTCCTCGATGCGGACGGCAACGTGCTTATAAGCAGAAACGTAAACTACGGCGAGGCCTTCGACCCCGCGCTGATCCCCGTATTGACGCCCGCCACCGGCTACAAATTCGTGGCCTGGGTGGTGAGAAGCGGCGCGGGCGACAGCTATGAATTCGTGACCGGCGACGCCGTTTTCGAGCCCGCCTTTGCATGGGCCAACGAAAGGATGCCGCTGGCGGCCGCCCCCGTGAAAGCGGAGCGCAGATCCGATTCCTCGGGCTATGCGGTAACGGTAAAGCTCACCAACGGCACGAACGCGGACGTGGAGGGCAAGCTCGTATGCGTGATCAAAACCTCTTACGACCAGCTTCTGGCCACCGAGATCACCCCCATCACCGTGCCCGCCGACGCGGTGGGGCTGGAGCAGACGGTGAACGTCGCCTGCAAGGACGTGGGCAAGCTTGCCGAGGTCTACGTGGTTGCCAACGATAAGGAGCACGCGGACCGCACCGGCGGCGCTTACTGCGAGACCGTAAGCATGGAGGTGACCAAGGCGGAGGCCTCCGTTTACAGCTATTGGAGCGATTGGAGCGACTGGCAGACCGAGAAAGTGACGGACAGCGATACCCGCGAAACCGAAACAAAAACGCAGTATACCTACCGCGAAAAGGAATACACCACCTCCACCAACCCCACGCTGGACGGCTGGCAGCAATACAGCTCCTCGGTATCCTACGGCAGCTGGGCCGCATGGAGCGGCTGGAGCCTTACGAGCCGCGCCAAGAGCGATACCAGAGACGTGGAGACCCGCACGGTATACTACTATTTCCACTATTGCGACGGCAATAAGAATATTGCCCCAAGCACCAAATACACCTACGGTAAATACGGCCCGCACGAGCTGTATTCCACCACCAAGCTGAAGGTAGACAGGACCTCCTCCACGGGATTCAGCATTGTGGACGGCGAGCAGAAATGCGCAAAGGGCTGCGGCAGCTACTACTACGGCGGCACCAAAACCCAATACCGCTACCGCGACCGCACCAAAACCACCACCTACACCTTCTGGCGCTGGGGCAATTGGTCCGCCTTCGGCGATACGCCCGTGAACGCCACCGATAACCGTCAGGTGCAAACCAGGACCGTATACCGCTACCGCGACCTGATCACCGAAACCGGCAGCACCTCCACCACCGATATCGGCGCGGAGAAGGAGAAGACCGGCGAGGAATACCGCGTGACCGGCGCGCTGACGAACGTAAACGAGGTATACGACGGCGTTCAGGCTACGGTGATGGTGTATAAAGAGAAAAACACCGACCCCACCGAACGGCAGATGGAATACGTGACCCAGATCGTGCTCGGCAGCGGAAATTCCTACGATTTCACCTTCCTGCCCAAGGAGCCCATCTCCGCCGGGACCGGCGATTACATCGTGGCCTTCGGCATCGCCGGGGCGGATAAGCTGGTGAACAACGCGGAGAAGATCGAGGCCCCGAAGGCGGTTTACGACGTCACCTTCAAGAGCTACGACGGCACCGTGATCGAAACGCAACAGGTACCCGAGGGCGAAAACGCCGAAGCGCCCGCGCTCACCCCGCCCGAGGGCTACGATTACCGCTGGAACCGCACCTTTACGAACATCACCAAATCCACCGAGATCGAGGCCGTGCTCCAAACCAAGGCCTATACGGTGATCTTTGTGGACTGGGCCAACAGCGAGATCGTGAAGATCGATACGAACGTGCCCTACGGCGCCGCGCTCGAATTCCCGGCGGACCGCACCGCCGAAGGCAAGCGCTTTATCGGCTGGAGCCTGCCCGAGGGCTCCGCGGTCACGGATACGCTCGTGATCGAGGCGATGTATGAGGACCTGACCTACACGGTGACGTTCGCCAACCGCGACGGCTCCATTTTCAGCACGCAGGAGGTGCCCTACGGGCGCAACGCGGAGCTGCCGGAAGAAACGCCCGAAGCCGAGGGCTACGCCTTTATCGGCTGGAACAGCGCCACCCCGTGGTGGAACGTAAAGGCCGACCGCATCGTGCAGCCGCTGTTTGTTTTCGAGAACACCGCCGACGCCCCCGTGCTGCTGCCGGAAGAGGATAACAGCCTGCTTTCGGCCGGCTTCAGCCTGGCTACGACCACGCCTGAGGCGCAGATCCGCTACACCTTGAACGGCGCCGAGCCCACCGAAACGGACGCCCTCTTTGCCCCGGACGCCGAAGCCCTCGTGTTTACCGAGAGCACGGTGCTGAAGGCAAAGGCCTTTTGCAAGGGAATGAACCCCTCCCCCGTGGCCGAGCTCGCCGTGAACCTGCTCCCGGCCGATCAGACGCCCAAGGTAACGGCGCTTACCGACGCGAAGCACTTTGCGGTGGGCGAAGCTTCCGCAACCATCGGCATGCGCCTCGATAACCCCGCGGGCTGCAGAGTGCTCTCTTACGGCTATTCGATTTACCCCGATACCGAGGACGTGATCGATTTCACCGCCACAGCGGGCGCGGACGCGCTCACCGGCGGCAAGAGCTTCACCGTAACCGAGCTGGAGCCCAACGTATACACCTGCACGTTCTTCGCGGAGCTGGCGGGCGTGGGATATATCGAGAGCGACAGCTTCACCTTTGAGATCGAGGCGAGCGCCTCCCCCGCGATCGACGCCGCTGCGGCGAAGGAGCAAGGCGGCTTCGTTTACGTGGCCGAAGGCCTCACCGGCGAAGCGCTGCTCGCGCTGGCCGACAGCGGCGCCACCCTCACGAAGGAGGACGGCAGCGCCGCCGAGCTTACCAAAGCGCCCGGCTCCGGCGCCGTGCTCACTAAGGGCGACGGCACGCGCCTTACGGTGATTTTGAAGGGCGACGCCGACGGCGACGGTAAGGTAACCACCGCGGACGCCCGCCACGCGCTGCGTATGGCCATCGGGCTGGACCCCGCCGAGGGCTGGAGGAAATACGCCTGCCTGATCGTAAGTAAAGATAAGGTCGCCACCGGCGACGCCCGCGCCATCCTGCGCGCCGCCATCGGCCTGGATAAGCTGGCGCTCATCTGATCACATAAAAAGAGAACAGACCGAGGGAATCTTCGGTCTGTTTTTTTGATTCAAATTGCAGTTTGTCGCGCTGATAGCGCGAAGCTGCAAGCTACAAGCTGCAAGCT
>CAMVBR010000184.1 GCA_947165755.1 uncultured Clostridia bacterium | reverse complement strand
CCCCGCACACGCGCAGCCGCAGAAGACGGAAGCGGACCCCGCGCCGGAAGAGCCCCGCGGCTTATCGCCCGAAGCGCAGAAAACCGTAGACAGCGCCGTGCTTGAGGCGTTTTCCAGCGATTTCGGCGGCGACGAGGCCTTCAAGGCCCGCTGGGCCGATTCCGTGGAAAAGGCGGCCCGCCGCAAAGAGCAGAAAGCAAAGGAAGCCCAGGAAGAGGAAGCAAAGCAACGGGCAAAGAAACAGTTGGAGGAACGGCAGCGCAAGGTTGCCGAAATGGAAGAATCTATGGAACATAATCCCCCGCCCTCGCAGAAGGGCACGTTTACGCCGCCCGCGCCACCGGCGCCGAAGATCACCCCGGACGAGGTGCCGGCAGCGGAACGGCTGGATGAAGAGACGGCCCTGAAAGCGCAGTCCGGCGTGAACGCCGCGGCCGGGAGCACGATCAAAAAGACCGGCGGCGAGAAGTTCTCGTTTTTCATGAAGACCCATTTCTCAAAAGAGGGCTTCAAGCGCTTTTGCCGCAATACCTTCCCCGCCAAGGGCGACGGCGGCAAAGAGGTGTTCCGCAAGCTGGTGCGCATCGTTTCGTTCATTGCGCTGGTGTGCGCGCTGGTGTATCTGGCGTTTTATTACCGCAACTACCGCGCCCGCATCAATACCGATAACGAAATGGGCGATAACCTGATCGACCCGCCGTCGCTTTCGGAAAGTGAAGTGGCCGATACCTGGGAATCTCTGAAGGCCCGGTATCCCGACGTGGATTTCCCCGAGGGCATGAATATCAAATTCGGCGAGTACTACGCCATGAATCCCGATACCGCCGGTTATCTTTATATTGAAGAGCAGGGCGATACCCCCGAGGCCAAAAAAGATTACCGCATCAAAACGGTGCTCATGCAGAATACCGCCAACGAAGATTTCTACCTGTATCACGATTTCTACAAAAATTACAGCCGCTACGGCAATCCCTACGTCATGCGCGGCTGCAATATGGGGCCCGAGGGGCTCAGCAAAAACACCGTGATCTACGGCCATAACACCCACGACCACATGATGTTCCACCGGCTCGAGGATTACCTGACCGTCAGCGGCTACCTGAGCGCGCCCATCATCACGCTGGATACGCTCTATGAAACCACAAAGTGGAAGATCTTTGCCGTGATGCTCACCAACGCCGACCCGGCGGACGACAACGGCTACGTGTTCGATTACCTGTATTCCTCGTTCTCGTCGGATTCTTCGTTCATGTACAAAATGAACCAGATCAAGGCGCGTTCCGTGATCCATACGGGGGTGGACGTGGAGCCCGGCGATAAAACGCTGATGCTCTATACCTGCTACCGTTACCGCTTCGACAGCGGCCGTCTTGTGATCGTGGCGCGTCAGCTGCGCGAGGGTGAAAGCGAAGAGATCAATTCCTCGCTGGTATATTACGATTCCTCGGCGATCCTGCCCGCCGCCTATTACACGGGCACGCCTACGACCGCCACGGAAACCACCACGAAAAAAGAGAATAACGAAACCAAAGAGGGGGAATCCGCCCCCGATACGACCGACGCCGTAACGGATGCGCCGCCGGCGTCGGAGGAGCCCGCGTCCGCGGAGGCGACTGCGTCTCCCGCGCCGCCCGAATCCGAGGCGCCGCCCGCCGAGCCCACTGCCGGCGAAACGCCTGAGGAAGCGCCGGCCTCCGAAGCCGCCGGGGGGGAGGAAGCCGCCGGCAACTGACCCGCACTTAAACCACCGCACAAGATTGAAAGGGAAAGTGTATGAAAGCGAGAGTATTTATTTTGGGCGCGGATCCGTCCAATCAGGATCAGAGCTTCAACGAGATCCTGCAGCGCACGTTTGCCGACGTGCTCACGGATAACGCCGCCATTGAGCATTTTGCCACGCTGAAGGACGCCACCGTATCCATAGGCAAGGCCTTTTCGGATTCCGATGCGATCCTGTTCTTCGTGGACGTGAAAAAATATTCCGAAACCAAAGAGATCCTTTGCAAAGGGCTGGGGCTGGAGCTCACCGTGGATGAGTCTTTGCTTGCCGACGCGCTGAAGAACGCCTCGCAGGAGGAGTTGGATTCGGCGTATTTCAACGTATGCCATGCCGGCATCGTAAAGGACAGCACCGTATTCGCGCTGAAGGATGCGCTCTATTCCGGCTTTGCCTGCGGCCGCGGGCGGCACACTGTGATTTTTTTGCCCTATGCCGGCGAGCGCACCCGCGCGCTGCTGATCGGGCAGGTGATCCCCTACCTGAATCAGGTGATGGAGGCGGATCTCTCCACCGCGCCCATGCAGTTCTATTTCGCCGAGCAGCTCGGCATTGCCGCCGCGCGCGAGGACGTAAAGATCGCGCTGGCGGGTACGAAGACCGCCGAGGTCTTTCTGCGGTATCTCTCGTATGCCTCCGGCTTGCCCGAGCGGGTATCGATCGCTTCAAAGGCCGAGCAGCGGGGCAAGACCCCGCCCAACGAGTACGTTGTGAATCTCTCCATTACCGCCGCGGAGTTTTTGGGGCTGCCCTACGGCGTGGCCATGAGCAACGCCTATTACGTGGGCGACGATCCCGAAGCGCCGAAAACCGTTTACATCGCCGTTACAAACGACGCCGAAACCACGGTGCGGGAGCTGCGCTCCTTCTATGGCGAGAGCACGGCGGATTTCCTGTTTCGCTGCTGCTCGGAGCTGTGCAAGCTGCTCAGCCGCATCATCGATACCGACGCGGGCCGTCTGGAACGGCTGCCTGTTGAAATACAGCGTACGGAAACCCAGAAGAAGGCCGGGCGGCTCAAGGGCTGGATCGCCTTTGTGGCCGTGCTGATCGTGGCCGCCGCAGCCGCGGGGGGCTGGTATTTCCACGCCCACGGCTACACGCTGCAGCGTTGGGCCCAGCGCTATCTTAGCTTTTTGCCCGTGTTTCAAACGGCGGATACCCCCGAGGGGGTATTCTCGGAGCCGGAAACGGAAGGCATCGTATTTGAAACGCTGCCGGGCGTGCACTGAGTTTTGCCTATGAAACGGATGCTGTATACAAGGGCGGCAGCGCTTCTGCTCGTCGTTTCGCTGCTGGTCGGTGCCTTTTGTTTCTCCGCTTCGGCGGATGCCGTGCTTTTGGGCGATTTGGACCAAAACGGGGAGATCACGGTTGCGGACGCCCGCACGGTCCTTCGCATGGCCGTGGGGCTGGACCGTCGTTCCGGCGGTTTCCTTTCGGTTGCCGACGTGAACGGGGACGGAAGCGTCACCACCGGCGACGCCCGCACGGTTCTGCGGGCAGCGCTTGCGCTCGAAAGCCTCGGCGGCAAAACGGTGGAGGTCGATCTGAACCCCTTTTCGCAGTATGGGCAGCTGCCCACGTATATCCCGCCCGCGCCCGTGATCAACGCGCCCTCGGGCACCTTTACCTTCGTTTACTACGGCTGGGGCCACTGTGTGGGCCTTTCGCAGTACGGCGCCATCATTATGGCGCAGGCCGGGTATCCCTATGAAGCTATCCTCGGCTATTATTTTTCCGGCGGCGTGCTGGTGAAGGGCGGGGGCTACCCGGAAACCTCCTACTATGCCGGGGAATACCTGAACACCTACGAGCTGCTGTGCCGTATCGTGGCGCAGGAGATCAGCGGCGCGGGGGACGCCCCCGAAGCCCTGAAATCGCAGGCCGTGGCGGTGTTCACGCTGATGAAGTATTATAATTTCAGCGTTTCCACGAAATATACCGTGGGCTACGCCATGGAGCTCTCCAGATACAATGATCTGCCTTCGTCCCTGAAAACGACGATCCAGAACGCCGTAAAGGCCGTGATCGGCGAATATATCGCCGTGGCCAACGATCCCAACCTGAGGCCCGCGCTCACCGTATACGGCAGCATGGTGGCGGGGCGCACCCTCAGCGCCAAAGAGGTGTGGGGCTACAGCGAGTTCCCGGTGTCGGTCAGCAGCCCGTTCGAGGCGTCGCTGCCCGGTTTTGCCACCGTAAAAACCTATACGAGGGATGAGATCTACGCGAAGATATGCGCGAATCTGTCGGGGGCGGTGCTTTCCGCCGACCCAGCGCAGTGGATCCGCATCACGAAGCACGATGGGTCGCTCGACGCGAACCGCGGCTACGTATTCGAGGTGATGGTGGGCGATCAGGTGCTTTCGGGGCTGGATGCGCTCACCAACAAGCTCGGCCTGCGGCTCGGCTCCCCCTGCTACACCGTTACCTATACCCCGTGATCGAAAGAAACAGGTGAACCGTTATGGATAAAGAACGAATTGAAGCCGCCGTGCGTGAGATTTTGATCGCCATCGGCGAAAACCCGGACCGCGAGGGGCTGGCGGAAACGCCGAAGCGCGTTGCCAATATGTACGCCGAGATCTTCTCGGGGCTGGAAAAGGACCCGAAGGAATTCATCAAGCTTTTCAACGAAGAGAACAACGATGAAATGGTCGTGGTGCGCGATATCCCGCTCTATTCCATGTGCGAGCACCATCTGCTGCCCTTCGTGGGCAAGGCGCACATCGTGTATATCCCCGCCCACGGCAAGGTGATCGGCCTCTCGAAGCTGGCGCGCATCGTGGATAACTTCGCCCGCCGCCCGCAGCTGCAGGAGCGCCTCACCGCCCAGATCGCCGATTTCCTGAACGATAACCTCGATCCCAAGGGCGTGGCCGTGGTGGTGGAGGCGGAGCACCTGTGCATGACCATGCGCGGCGCCCGTGCCGCCGGGGCCCTCACCCGCACCTCCGCCCTGCGCGGCATCATCCGCGCCGACGCCCGCACCCGGGCCGAAGCCATGGCGCTGATTTCCGAATAACAAAAAAAACGGCCGACGGGCCGTTTTTTTTTTGGTTTAAAATATGCTTCATATAATTCCGCATTCCGAATTATCAGAACACCGTTTTCGGGTCTTTGAATTCCTTCAGCCGCTGCTCGTACGCCGCCATGGCTTCGGTACGGAAGGCGGCTTTTTTGTCTTCCCCCGCAAGGCGCACGAGATATTCGGTAAACAGCGGGTTCAGGGGCAGAATGGGCCCGAGCAGGGAAGTGACGAAGAGGTTATTTTGATGATAGCCTTCGTATTCGCCCTTGCGGTTATAGCCCACGCCGCGCTCCACCTTCAGGAAGGGCGCTTGGGCGTTATCGCCCGAAACCGTGCTGAACTGCGATTGAAAGCCCACGATCTCCATATCCTCAAACCGGCCCAGCACCTTGCCGTTGAAGCGGTCGAAGAGGTCGGTTTTCACGGTCAGGTCCACAAGGCCGAGGCCGTCGGTCTC
>CAMVBR010000183.1 GCA_947165755.1 uncultured Clostridia bacterium | reverse complement strand
GATCGAAAATATTACGGATGAAAGCGATGAAATCATCGAAGGCCTTGAGCAGCGCGTTATCGATGTGTCGGTCGCCGGGAACGGGCGGGATGGGCGTGTTCATATTCTGCACGGCGCCGCAGTTTTTGCAAACCTGATATTTTGTGCCGCCCACGTTCGCGCCGGGGTTATCCACCACGACCCACTCCCACTCGTGCGCCTGCCCGGCGGGGATGGGGTCTTCTTTGGTCATGCCGCAGGTCTCGCAGGTGTAGCGGCGGTAGCCGTCCACGCAGCCCTTGGCGGGCACGGTGGCCGTGGGAGCAGCGCTCCAGGTATGGGCGTTTGTGGCGGGGATGGGGGTATTTTCGCTCATGAGCCTGCCGCAGTTTTGGCAGACCTCATGCTTTACGCCTGCAGCGCCGCAGGTGGGCTCTGCGTCGATCACCCACTGATAGGCGTGGGCTTCGGTGGCGGGGATCACGGTGTTTTCGTTCTGTACGCTGCCGCATTTATCGCAGACCTCGTGCTTCAGGCCGGTTTCGCCGCAGGTGGGCGCAGTGTCGGTTACCCATTTCCACTGATGCTTGCAGGTTGCGGGGTCCGCATCCGCGGCAAAGGCGGGCACGATGCAAAGCGCGCAAAGCGCCAGCGCAAGAAGTACACAAAGCAGTTTTTTCATATACGTTACCTCCGGGGATTTTGCTTTTCATTCTCAGTATAGCGCGAATTTCAGGAAAAGTCCAGCTATTTTGATAAAATAATTGAAGGACGGGGGAATTCAAATTGGAATTTGTAGGGCTCGACGCCCTACAAATTCCAGTGGCCAGCAGCCAGTGGTCAGTGGTCAGCATCTGGTAAGGCAGGCTGATTCGGTCACAGATCACTGGTCACTGGCCACTGGTCACTGGCCACTTACTCAGCGACAAACTGCAATTTTCCGTTCTTGCATTATCACGCGCCGTATGCTATAATGAAAAGAACGTAAAAACAAAGGTGGGGAAACCATTGGGAAAAGTATTTGATAATTACGTGAGATCCTACTGTTTAACGGAGGAGAACGATAAGGAATTTTTCGATCTGATGCGGGATCTGTATTATTCCGACGAGGTGCAGGGGCTGAAGGTCTATCCGCAGCACAGCAGCATCAACCGGCTGGACCATATCACCAGCGTCACCTACACCAGCTACTGCTGGGCGAAAAAGGCGGGGCTGGACGTGCGCGCCACGGTGCGCGGGGCGATATTGCACGATCTGTTCTATTACGACTGGCACGATAAGGCCATGTGGCACCGGCCCCACGGCTACAAGCACCCCCGTTTTGCGCTGCTGAACGCAAGGGTGCTCAACGAGGCGATCACGCCGAAGGAAGAGAACATCATTCTGCGGCATATGTGGCCGCTCACCGTGATCCCACCCAGATACAAGGAGGGCATGGTGGTATCGCTGTGCGATAAATACTGCGCCACCCGGGAGCTGCTGATTGCCGACCACGAAAGCTTCCGCCGCAAATTCGAAGCCGCGAAGCAGGCGTATCTGCAAAAAGGAGCGGGCTATGGGAACTAAGATCGTGAATTACGTGCTGATGTTCTTTCTTTACAGCGCGCTGGGCTGGACCATTGAATCCACCTACCGCTCGCTGGGAGAGACCTTTCGGGCGCTGAAGACCACAAAAGAAAAGAAGATCATCAATTCCGGCTTTCTGAACGGCCCCCTGTGCCCCATCTACGGCACCGGCGCCATGGTATTTGAAATATTGCTCTCGCCCTTCAAAAACCACTGGTGGGCCGTGCTGCTGCTGGGCATGGTGTTTGCCGATATCGTGGAATACATGACCAGCGTGATGATGGAAAAGCTGTTCAACGCCCGCTGGTGGGATTACTCGGAGGAGTTTTTGAACCTGCACGGCCGCATCTGCTTCAAGCACACCATCTACTGGGCGGTGTTTTCGCTGGTGTATATGTACGGCGTGGCGCCGGTATACGAATACCTGATCTCGTTCGTTCCGCAGAACGTGCGCAACATTGCGCTGATCGTGATCTTCGCGATCTTCTCGGTGGACCTGTTCTTCACCGTGAAGGCGGCGCTCAACCTGCAGAAGATCATGAAAAAGCTGGAGGGTATACGCACCAACGTGCTGATGGCGGGCGATTACGTGAAATCCGCCGCCGGCAACCTGAAGGGCAATACGCTTGCCAAATACGACGAATTCGTGCAAACCGTGACCGGCACTCCCGAACGCTTTGAGGAATGGCGCAACGAGGTGGCGAAGCAGTTCAAAGCCGCCCGCACCGCGCTGACCGCGCCTCCGGAAACAGACGATCAGGAAATCAAGGTGACGCCCAGAATGCGGCGGCTGTATAAGATAGCCCCCGGCCTTTCGGGCAAGGTGAACAAGCTGGCGAAGGAAATCGAAGAAAAAATGGACGAGATCAAGGCCAAGTTCCAGTAATCAGTAATCAGTAATCAGTAGTCAGTAGTCAGTGGTCAGTGGTCAGTGGCCAGTGGTCAGAAGTCAGAAGTCAGATATTTCAACACACAACACGCAACACGCAAAACTCAAAACTCAAAACGCCCGCAGGCTTCCCTGCGGGCGTTCGGTTTATGGAAATTTACGCGTCGGTATGCTGCCGCGCTTCCTTGAGCATCATATCCTTCACCTTCATGATGCGGGTGGTGTTGCCGCGCTCGTTCTCATCCAGCTTCATGGTGATGTAGCGGATGGTTTCCGCGTACTGCGGGATCATCACGTGCTCCAGGGCGTTCACGCGGCGGCGGGTCTTTTCGATCTCGGCCGCCATGAGCTGGCAGGATTTTTCAAGCTCGGCAAGCTGCAGGAGCTCCGGTAATATATCGGACAGATACCGCACCGCCCCGTCCAGCTCGGACGAGGTAAAGGCGAAGCCGTAGGGATAGATATCGGCGGCGTCCGACGAGCGCAGGCTGGCGGTGTACTGCGGGATGAGCACGCTCATCACGTTTTTCTCGGCGATATCCACCTCCATCTGCTGCATGGGGATCATGAGCGCCGCCTCGATCTCGGCGTCGCCCATCACGGACCGGGCCAGCGCCATGTGGGCGTTGGCATGCGCGATCTTCTCTTCTACCCGTTTGCGCAGCGCCTTGTTCTCGCGCACCATCTCCATAAAACGGCGCATGAGCTCGTCGCGCTTATCCTTTAAGAGCTTGTGCCCCCTGCGCGCCGTAGCCAGCTTGCGCTTGAGGTTGGTAAGCTCCATGCGGGTGGGATTTACGTTTAATGTGTCCATAATTCAACCTTCTTAAAAAAGGAATAACTGATAATAAATGCGTAATTCGTAATGCGCAATGCGTAATTATCTGTTCTGATGCTTTGTAATCGCCATCAGCAATCTGATCAATTCCAAACAATCCGCATAAATGCTGATAAACGGGTTATCGTCGATATATCCGCTTTGATGAAGCAAATCCAGCCAATACTCCGTTTCGCTTGCCTCTTTTAGCGCAATATTCATTTTTGAAAAGAAATCCGAACGGGATTGCCCGCGAATTGCTTCCTTTATATTTGCGCCGATGGAAGTGCCGCTTTTCAGAACCTGCCTGGAAAGCACAAATTCTTTCTTCTCCCGAAGCAGATATTGATATAGCTTTATAATACGCAGTGCGAACGCCCTGCTCTTTATTACGACAACGTTATTATCCATATCGATTCACCAATCAAATAATTGCGCATTACGCATTACGCATTACGCATTACGTTTTACGTATTACGCATTAGTATTTGTCATAATATTTTTCGAGCAGCTTGCTGGAGATTCGCTTGAGCTCGCTTCTGGGCAGGATCTTGAGCAGCTTCCAGCCGAGATCCAGCGTTTCCTCGATCGAGCGGTCGGTATCGCTGCCCTGCGAAACGTATTCCTGCTCGAAGGCGTCGGCGAATTTGGCGTAGAGCTTATCGATCTCGGTGAGGGCGGCTTCGCCCAGGATCACCTTCAGTTCCTTGGCGTCCTTGCCGCGGGCGTAGGCGGAGAAGAGCTGGTTCATGGTGTTGGCGTGGTCCTCGCGCGTTTTGCCCTCGCCGATGCCCTTGTTCTTCAAACGGGAGAGGGACGGCAGCACGTCGATGGGCGGGTTGATACCGCGGCGGTACAGCTCGCGCGAGAGAATGATCTGCCCCTCGGTGATATAGCCGGTGAGGTCGGGGATGGGGTGGGTCTTATCGTCCTCGGGCATGGAGAGGATCGGGATCATGGTGATGGAGCCCGTTTTGCCCTTCTGGCGGCCGGCGCGCTCGTAGAGCGAGGCCAGGTCCGTATACATATAGCCGGGGTAGCCGCGGCGGCCGGGCACCTCTTTGCGGGCGGCGGAGATCTCGCGCAGCGCATCGGCGTAGTTGGTGATGTCCGTTAAAATGACCAGAACGTGCATGCCCAGGTCAAAGGCCAGATACTCCGCGGCGGTGAGCGCCATGCGCGGGGTGGCGATACGCTCGATGGCGGGGTCGTTGGCGAGGTTGGTAAACAGCACCGTGCGCTCCAGAGCGCCGGTCTCACGGAAGGATTCCACAAAGAAGTTTGCTTCTTCAAAGGTGATACCCATGGCGGCGAACACCACGGCGAAAGGTTCTGTGGTGCCGCGCACCTTGGCCTGACGGGCGATCTGCGCCGCAAGCTGCGCGTGGGGCAAACCGGAAGCCGAGAAAATGGGCAACTTCTGGCCGCGCACCAGCGTGTTCAGGCCGTCGATGGAAGAAACGCCGGTCTGTATGAACTCCTGCGGGTAGTTGCGGGCCGCGGGGTTCATGGGGGAACCGTTCACGTCCATGCGCTTTTCCGGGATCAGCTCGGGGCCGTCGTCTATGGGGCGGCCGAGGCCGTCGAACACGCGGCCCAGCATATCGGGCGATACGCCCAGCTCCATCTGGCGGCCTAAAAAGCGGATCTTGCTGCTGGAGAGGTTGATGCCCTGGGCGTTTTCAAACAGCTGCACCAGCGCGTTGGTGCCGTCCACTTCCAGCACGCGGCAGCGGCGGGTTTCGCCGTTTGCCAGCTCGATCTCGCCCAGCTCTTCATATTTTACGCCCTCAACGTCTCTTACGAGCATCAAAGGGCCTGCTACTTCCTGCAGGGTGCGGTATTCTTTGGGCATCAGTCTTCCTCCTTCCGCGCAACGGCGTCTTCTGTTTCAACGATCAGCGCGTCGGATATCCGTTTGAACTCCGCAGCGATGTTCTTTTCGGGTACGAACCGGATGCGGCCGATATCCTCGCGCACCGGCAGCGCGGCAAGCGTTTCGATATCCGCGCCCCGGTCGAGCGCATCGGCGGCGCGGTCGTAATAC
>CAMVBR010000182.1 GCA_947165755.1 uncultured Clostridia bacterium | reverse complement strand
ACTGGCAACTGACCACTGGAATTTGCAGGGCGTCGAGCCCTACAAATTCCAATTTTCAGTAATCCCCTGCGCCCTTAAAAATCGTACACGTTCGCGTAATTGGTTCTGGCTTCGCCGGGTTTATACTCGTCCAGCGTGAGGGAGAACACCAGCTCGGTGCCGCCGCGGTTCACGCGCACGTCCACGGTGCTCCCCGCCTTCACGCCCATGAGCGCCACGGGGATCTCGGCCACGGAATACACCGGGGTGCCGTTGACGGCCACGATCACGTCCGAAGCCGCAAGGCCGGCACGGTCGGCGGCGGTATCCGCCCCGATCTCCACGATATAGCAGCCCTCCACAAGGCCGTAACGCATGGCCATGGCGGTGGTCACGGTCTGCACCGAAACGCCCATCACGGGCTTGCCGGTCACGTAGCCGGTGTTGATGATATCGCGGATCATGCCTATCACGTCGTCGATGGGGATGCAGAAGCCGAGCCCCTCGATGGAGGAGGAGGCGTATTTCGCGCTGGCGATGCCCACCACTTCGCCCTGCATATTATATACGGGGCCGCCGGAGTTGCCCTCGTTGATGGCGGCGTTGGTTTGGAACATATTGATGGTGGCGCCGGTATCGCCGGTGATCATGCGGTTGAGGTAGCTCACGACGCCGTCGGTAAAGGTATAGGAAAGGCTGCCGAGAGGATTGCCGATCACAAGGATATCGTCGCCCACGCTCAGCCCCGAGGAGGTGCCGAGGGCGGCCGCCTGGAACGTGCCGGAGATCTTGAGCACGGCGATATCGTTGGATTCCTCATACCCGCGCACAGTGGCCTCGTAGGAGGCGCCGTCGTAGGTGGAAACGGTGATCTCGGTGCTGTTTTCGATCACGTGGTAGTTGGTGACCACGTAACCGTCCGCGGTCACGAAGAAGCCGGAGCCGGTGGAGACCACGGTTTGGGTGGTATACCTGCCGAAGAAGGTGGGGATCTGCTGGTATTTCACGGCCTTCACGCCCACGATGGCGTTCACCGCCTCGGCGTAGATCTCGCCCTTTGTTTTCGTTGTGTTCACAGGCGCGGCGGTGGGCTCTTCGGTATGGGCGTCGGCGGTGTTTTCCTCGGAGGGAACGTCCTCCGGAGCTGCCGTGGTTGATTCGGATAAGCCGGGCACGGGGATCTCATGCATCTCCCCTTCCGTGATCTCGGTGGACCCGTTTTTATCGGATGCGATGAGCGGGTAGAAATTCATCATGGCAAAGGCCCCGCCCGCGCCCGCCAGGAGGCTTACCACGAAGCACAGCACCACCATGGTGACCCCGAAGGAGGTGAGCTGCTGCTTTACGGTTTTTTCTTTTTTACCGGAGGGTTCCGGCTGCGGCGCGTCTTGCGGCGGATAGGCTTCGGGCGTGGGAGCGACCGGCGGAGCCGGCTGCGGTTCTGCAGAAGGCGCGGGGGCAAAATAATCGTTGATATCCAAAAGGAAACCTCTTTTCCGTTTTTTCCGTATTGTAAATAAAGCCGCTTTAAATAAGCTTATACATGAGCGCGGCGTTTTCCTTGGTGGCGAATTCCTGCACGCTCAGCACCTCGGCGCGGGTGAGGTTCGCGCCCATCTGAATGCCGATCACGTCGCCCACCTTCACGTCGTAAGAGGCGCGGGCCGCCTTGCCGTTGACCTCCACGTGCCCGGCGTCGCAAAGCTCGTTGGCCACGGTGCGGCGCTTGACCAGCCGCGATACCTTTAAGTATTTATCCAATCGCATAAGTGGATCTCCGTTTCTGTAAAATTTAAGGATATAATAATATTATTATACAACAGTTGCAAAATTTTGCAAGGGATGATAGAATAAAAGTAGTCAGAAGTCAGTAGTCAGAAGTCAGAGACGGGAGTAAACCATGAAATTAAAAGAGTTATACGAAGCGCTGTATCAAAAAGTATTCAGCGTGCCTTTTTTCAAAAAAATACTGGAAAAGCTGCCCTTTCTTGAAAAGGTGCTGCAATATGAGATCATCTCTTACCTTGTGTTCGGCGTGCTCACCACGGTGGTGAACCTGCTGGCCTATTGGCTGATAAACCTGACGCAGGGCCCGGATTACGACAAGAAGGTGCTGTTTACCGTTGCGGGGATCGATTTCCGCTGGATCTACCTTGCAAACGCTGTGGCGTGGGTGGTGGCCGTGCTGTTTTCGTTCATCACCAACAAGCTGTTTGTATTCGAGAGCCGCGCCAAGGACGCGAAAACCGTGCTGTGGGAGCTGTTTTCCTTCTTCGGGGCGCGCATCGTTTCGTTTTTGCTGTTTGAAGAGCTGCTCTTCGGCGTGCTGGCGCACTTCATGAACGACTGGCTTTCCAAGATCCTTGTGGCGGTGTTCGTGATCGTATTCAACTACGTGATGAGCAAGCTGGTGATCTTCCGCAAAAAAAAGGAACCCGTGCCGCCGGAGACGGAAGGGAGTATGACCGAATGATCCGCATTGCCGTTTGCGACGATGAAAAAGAGGTGCGGGAGTACCTGACCCGCAGCATCAGGGACATATTGGCCGCCGAGGACCTGGACGGCAGCGTGGACGCCTTTTCGGACGGCGCGCCGCTGGCGGAGGCTTACGCGCAGGGCAAAAAAGATTACGACCTGCTGTTTCTCGATATCACCATGAAGCAGGTGGACGGCATGACCGCCGCCAAGCGCATACGCGCCTGCGACCCGGACGTGATGATCGTGTTTGTGACCGCCTCGGCCGAGTACGTGTTTTCGGGCTATGAGGTGCGGGCCTTCCGCTATATCTTAAAGCCGGAGCTTGTGAACGGCTTCGCCGGGGTGTTCCGCGAGTGCCTCAGGGAGCTGACCAAGGCGGACGAGGCCCACTATTCCTTCCAGACCGGCAACCAGACCGTAAGCCTGCCCGTGAAGGATATTTTATATTTTGAGAGCGACCGCCGCAAGATCCTCGTGCGGCTCGTTTCGGGCAAGGATTACTCCTTTTACGAGAAGCTGGACGCCGTGGAGGAGGCGCTGCGAAAGCAGGACTTCGTGCGGTGCCACCAGAGCTTTCTGATCAACGCAAAAAAAATCACCGGCCTGAAGCCGGGCGAGGTGGAGCTGGCGGGGGGCGTAACGCTGCCCGTGAGCAAGCACCGCTACAAAGAAACCAACGAGGCCTTTTTGTGGGCCATGAGGTAATAAAGTGAACCAGCCGCTGTTCAGCTATCAGGATATTCTGTTCCACACCGCGCGTATTTTTTCGTCGGTGTTTGAGATCGTGCTGGCGTATATTCTTGCCAACAACTTTTTCGCGTGGCGCTTCAAGAAAAAACAGTACGATTTTATGCCCTACGTGGCGCTGGCGGGCGTGATGATCTTTATGCAGGAGCAAAGCCTGCTTTCGGGGGTGTGGAAATACGCCGCCGTGTGGGCGGCGCTGACCGTGATCTTATTCGCCTTTTACGCCGGGGAGCTCAAGCGCAAGCTGATCGGCAGCATGATCTACGCGGTGGTGCTGGCGGTATCGGAGATCGCCGCCTCGCTGCTGTTTTCGATGATCGTGCACCGCACCCAGATCACGGGCGAAGAGACCTATATGCTGCTGGCCCGCAGCGGGCTCACGAACCTGATCATGATCCTTGTGGCGGCGCTCATCAGCCTGCTTTCCAAGGGCTACCGGCGGGCACAGACCTCGCTGCTGCTGTGGATCGTGCTGCTCAGCGTGCCCGCCATAACGCTGCTCACCTTTTCGGTGTATCAGTATTATATTGAAAACTACCCCGAAAACGTGCGCATCAACCTCTATATCGATCTTTCCTGCATCGGGCTTATCTTCATCAACATACTGGTATTCGTGCTTTTCGGCCGTTTGCAGCGGCAGATGGAGCTCAGGCGCGAAACGGATATGCTCTCTTCGCAGCTCAAGCTGCAAACTGAATCCATCGGAAGGCTCGAAACGCTCTATAACCGCACCCGCGCCTTCCGCCACGATATCAAAAACCACATTCTGGTGATGAATATGCTGGCGGAGCAGGGCAACTACGACGAGCTCAAAAACTATTTGCGCGAGATGAGCGGCGTGATCGACGAATCGGACTACGTGCGCATCAGCGGCGTTTCCGCCGTGGACGCGATTTTGAACGAAAAGATGTATGAGGCGCAGGCGCAGAGCATAACCACGAGCTTTGACGTGGTGAATCTGGATAAAAACGGCGTAGCCCCGCTGGACCTTTGCATCATCCTTTCCAACGCGCTGGATAACGCCATCGAAGCCAACCTGAAGCTCGAAGACAAAACCGCCCGCTGGATCAAGCTCAAGGTGCACGGCAACACCGCCTTCAGCGTGATCTCGGTATCGAACCCGCTGGTATCCGCCCCGAAAACGAAGCCCGACGGCACCCTGATCACCACCAAGCAGAACGCGCAGGCCCACGGCTTTGGGCTGAAGAGCATAGAGAGCACCGCCAATAAATACCGCGGCGAAATGCTCGCCAAGGCTGAGGACGGCGTATTTACGCTGGTGGTGCGGCTGAACAGCCCGCGTACGCAGTAGTCAGCAGTCAGCAGTCAGCAGTCAGTAGTCAGCAGTCAGTAGTCAGTGGTCAGTAGTCAGTGGTCAGTAGTCAGTGGTCAGTAGTCAGTAGTCAGTAGTCAGTAGTCAGCAGTCAGTAGTCAGTAGTCAGTAGTCAGTAGTCAGTAGTCAGATTCACATTCCTCATTCCTCATTCTCAACAATAGAAAAACCGGCTGCCGGATCTTTGGGATCACGGCAAGCCGGGTTTCTTTTGGCGGTTTTACTTGTTCAGGCGGAAGGCGGCCAGGTGGCGGTAGCTGATGAGGTGCACGCCGTTGGCCTTGAAGGCGGCATGGGTATCGGGGTCCTTCATCACCAGATATTCCCAATAGCGGCGCTCCCAGCTCCCGGCGATGGATTTCATTTCGTCGGTGGGCATGGCGGGATGCACGTAGGTTTCGCTGATGCCCTCGGGCACCTGAATGAGATATTCGATAAAGTTGTTTTTGAATTCCTCATAGCTCTCGCCCTTTTCGATCTTTTCGGGGAAGATCAGGTAATCGGGCATGGGCACGCGGAAAAGCTTGCCGAAGGCGCCGGAATAGCGGCACATGATCTTGAACAGGGCCATGCTGGTCTCTTCGGGGCACTGGGAGGCAAGGGGCTTTGAGAACATACGGAAGGGATAGCCCAACTCGCCGCACAGCTTCAGGGTGAGGGGCAGCATTTTGAGCTTGCCGTTCATGCCGTACATGGCGCCCATGTGGCTGTCCACGTGGCTGGGGTGCATGCCGCCCTTTACGCATTTTTCGATCTGGGCGCGGGC
>CAMVBR010000181.1 GCA_947165755.1 uncultured Clostridia bacterium | reverse complement strand
TATTGCTTTCTTCTTTCCTCAAATTCGGCGTCTGTATATTTTGTTTCGGCGTAGGCTTTCAGATCGTCCACCATGGAATGGCCCACCGCGTCCGAAAACGCCGCCTTCTCCCGCCACAAAATCTCATCCGGCAGGTACCCCAGCCCCTCGAAGGCGTGACGCAGCAGGTATTTGCCCTTACCGTATTTATTCAGCTTCATTTTCGGGTCCAGCGCCATCACGTACCGGGCAAAATCCAGGTCCCCGAAGGGAACGCGGGCTTCCAAAGAATTCACCGAGATGCAACGGTCCGCGCGCAGCACGTCGTACATGTGAAGCTCCCGCACGCGTTTTTCGGCTTCCTTCTGGAATTCCGCCGCAGAGGGCGCGAAATCGGTGTATTTATATCCGAACAGCTCGTCGGAGATCTCTCCCGTGAGCAGCACGCGAATATCGGTAGTCTCATGGATCGCCTTGCACACCAGATACATGCCAATGCTGGCGCGCACGGTGGTGATATCCCAGGTGCCAAGCGCCTCGATCACCGTTTCAAGAGAAGCGACCACCTCTTCCGGGGTCATATAAACCTCGGTGTGGTCGCTGCCGATGAACTCGGCCACCTGTCGGGCGTATTTCAGGTCGATGGCGTCTTTTTCCATGCCGATGGCAAAGGTTCTGATAGGTTCTTTGCTCTCCCTCGCCGCGATTGCGCATACCAGAGAAGAATCGAGCCCGCCGGAGAGCAGAAAGCCCACTTTCGCGTCGGCGACAAGGCGCTTTTTTACGCCCGCAATCAGCTTTTCGCGGATGTTCCGGCATGCCGTTTCCAAATCGTCCCGGCATACCTCCTTCACGGCGGAAATATCGTTGTAGCAGAAGAATACGCCGTCTTTGTAATAGTGCCCGGGCGGGAATGCCCGGATCTTCTCCGTCAGCCCCACAAGGTTTTTCGGCTCGCTGGCGAAAATGATCGCGCCGTTCTTATCGTAACCGTAATACAGCGGCCGGATGCCGAATGGATCGCGGGCGGCCACAAAGGAATGGGTTTTGCCGTCGTAAATCACGCAGGCAAATTCCGCGTCCAGCAGCCGGAACATATCCGTGCCGTATTCCCGCCACAGCGGCAGCAGCACCTCACAATCGGAATCGCTTTGAAAAACGTATCCTTTTGCTTTCAGCTCCTCCCGCAGAGGTAAAAAATCATAGATCTCACCGTTGCATACGACCGAATCCCCACGAAGAGAAAACGGCTGCATACCCTCCGGGTGAAGCCCCATAATGGAAAGTCGATGAAAGCCCAGTATCCCGCCGCCCACGTCTTTGATTCTTGTATCGTCCGGCCCGCGGGATTTCGTGCGGTAAAAAGCTCTGCAAAAATCGTCGCTCAAACATGCCGGATCACAGTATCCTATAATGGAACACATTTCTGTTACCTCTTTTATGTAAAGTCAATCCCAAGTAGTTGTGTTTTGTGCGAAACCGTCATCTGCAGGGGCTTCATAGAGACTTGTTTCTTCCTGCGAAACCTCGTTTTCCGGATGCAGTTGCACAGTATACTCGGAATGAATAAAAAACATCTGAGGTTGGTTTATTATCTTTTCTGTATCAGATTGTTTTGATTGCATCTTTATCACTCCGTTTTTTTATTCAACGTCCTGCAACGCGTCGTAGCCTTCTTCGCCGGTACGCACCTTGACCACGTTTTCAACGTCATACACAAAAATCTTTCCGTCGCCGATATGCCCCGTATAGAGCACCTTTTTCGCTGTTTCGATCACGCTGCGCACAGGGACCTTGCTGACGACGATATCCACCTGCACCTTCGGCAGGAGATTGGCCTCCACCTGTACGCCGCGGTAATATTCAGGCTTGCCCTGCTGCACGCCGCAGCCCAGCACGTGGGATACCGTCATACCTGTGATGCCAAGCTGCATCATGGCCGTCTTCAGCGTCTCCAGACGGGATTCCTTGCAGACGATCTCGATTTTAGTGAATTTCGGCGAACCATCGCTGAATGTGGGAACCTTTCTGACGGGAACCGCTTCCGCCGCCGGTATATCGCCGGGAACTTTAAGCGCCTCCGGATACCCATAATCCAGATTTTCCACTGCGGGAACGAAATCCGCATAGGCGCTGGGGAGACCGTGCTCCGTCTTGTCAAGTCCCTTGATCTCCTCTTCCTCCGTCACCCGGAGCCCTATGGTCTTTTTTATGAAGAAAAATGATGCAGTCATTGTCATTGCAGTCCATACAAGGATCGCAAGGATCCCGAGTGTCTGAACGCCGAGCAACCGGAAGCTGCCCGTATAGAACAAGCCCTTAAGTCCTGCAGGCGCATCGGGATCAGCCAGAAGCCCCACGGCGAGGGTTCCCCAAACACCGTTCGCGAAGTGTACGCCCACAGCGCCGACAGGATCGTCAATGTGGCATTTCAGATCCAGTATTTCAACAGCCGCAACCACAAGGATGCCGGATACGACGCCCACGATCGCCGCGCCGAGCGCGTCAAGCGCGTCGCAGCCCGCCGTAATACCGACGAGTCCCGCTAAAGAAGCGTTAAGACACATGGAAACATCCGGCTTGCCGTTTTTGATCCATGTAAAAATCATCGTCGTGCAGGTTGCAACCGCCGGTGCAATCGTGGTGGTTACGAATATGGACGCCAGCGAATTCCCATCCCAGGCAGCCGCGCCGTTGAAGCCGTACCAGCCGAACCAAAGGATAAAGCAGCCAAGCGCGCCAAGCGTAATAGAGTGACCCGGAACGGCGTTGACCTTTTTTACATTACCGGCTGCGTCCTTCGTGTATTTTCCAAGCCGCGGCCCCACCATCACCGCGCCGATGAGAGCGGTGATTCCGCCGACGGAATGGATGGCGGCTGAGCCCGCAAAATCATGAAAGCCCATCTGCGAGAGCCACCCCTGTTCATTCCAGACCCATCCGGCTTCCACAGGGTATACGATCAGCGAGATCACGCCGGAATAAATACAGTAAGAAAGGAATTTCGTGCGTTCGGCCATAGCGCCGGAAACGATGGTGGCGGCTGTGGCGCAGAACACAAGGTTGAAAACGAAGCTCGGCGCCTGCCCGCTCTTTAAGAAGCTCCCGAAATCGGTGAGGATATCGAGATTCGGCACACCGAACAAACCGAAAACGTAGTTTTCCGACATCATCAGGCTAAAGCCCAGCAGCACGAAGACCACGGTGCCGATACAGAAATCCATCAGGTTTTTCATGATGATGTTGCCGGCGTTCTTTGCGCGGGTAAAGCCGGTCTCCACCATGGCGAAGCCCGCCTGCATCAGGAAAACCAGCGCAGCGCCGATTAAAAACCAGACGCCGAATACCTCTTTTGTCACCGATTCTCCGATCATTTTCGAAATTTCTTCAATTGCCATAGCATATTTACCCCCTTATCTGATCTTGCTTATACGCCGAAGAGCAGCTCGGAATAGGTCGGGAAGGGCCACGCAGATTTATCCGTCAGCGTTTCGGCTTCGTCACACACGGCTCTGAGAGCCGCCATCGCGGGCAGCACCGTATCGCGGATCGCGGCGGCTTCGGCGACGATATCGCCCGCCGGAAGGAATTCGATCGCGGACGCAAGACGTTCGGCGTTATCCATGATCGCATCCGTCAGCGCAGAGAGCTTTTCCGTCCGCTGCGTTTCGTAGCGGCATGAAAGCTTCGGGTTGACCGCCCGCAGCCGCGCTTCGTTGAGCGCGAGGGTCGCCGCAAAGCCCTCCACGGCGGGCACGATCTGCGTATTCGCCATCTGCGCCATCGTGCGGGCTTCGATCAGAACGGACTTGCAGTAGTTTTCCAGCATGATCTCGCAGCGGGATTGGAGCTCCGCCTCGCTGAACACGCCGTGTGAAATCAGCATATCGGCGTTCTTTTTGTCCAGCAGGTGCGGCATGCAGTCGGCCGTAGTGCGGTAGTTGCAAAGCCCCCGTTTTTCGGCCTCCTTCAGCCATGCTTCGTCATAACCGTTGCCGTTGAAAATGATGCGCTTATGGTCTTTGATCGTCTTTTTGATTATCTTGTGCAGGGTGGTCTCAAAATCCTCCGCCTGCTCCAGACGGTCGGCGTAGATTTTCAGGGATTCCGCCACCGCGGAGTTCAGCATGATGTTGGCGCAGGCGATGGAGTTGGACGAACCCAGCATCCGAAATTCAAATTTGTTGCCGGTAAAAGCAAAGGGAGAGGTTCGGTTGCGGTCCGTGGTATCCCGGTTGAATTTCGGCAGCACGTCCACGCCGAGCTTCATCTGTGTTTTTTCGGTGCCGTGATAGGGCGTATCGGTCTCAATGGCCTCGAGTACCGCACTGAGTTCGTCCCCGAGAAAGATGGAAACCACTGCCGGTGGCGCTTCGTTCGCGCCGAGGCGATGGTCGTTGCCCGCTGTAGCCACGGAGATACGCAGAAGATCCTGATAATCGTCCACCGCCTTGATCACTGCACAAAGGAACAGCAGGAACTGCGCGTTCTCGTAGGGCGTCTCGCCCGGAGAAAGCAGGTTTTGGCCGGCGTCTGTTGAAATCGACCAGTTGTTATGTTTGCCGCTGCCGTTGACGCCTGCGAAGGGCTTTTCGTGCAGCAGGCACACAAGGCCGTGGCGTGCAGCAACCTTTTGCATGATCTCCATGGTGAGCTGGTTCTGGTCTGTGGCGAGGTTCGTCGTTGTATAAATGGGCGCCAGCTCATGTTGCGCGGGGGCCACCTCGTTGTGTTCGGTTTTAGCAAGGATCCCCAGCTTCCAAAGCTCGTCGTTGAGCTCCTCCATAAACGCCGCGACGCGGGGCTTGATGACGCCGAAATAGTGGTCATCCATCTCCTGGCCCTTGGGCGCGGGCGCGCCGAAAAGGGTGCGGCCGGTCAGCTTCAGATCGAGCCGCTGCTCATACAGCGCCTTATCTACAAGGAAATACTCCTGCTCCGGACCAACGTTTGTACGAATGGATCTGACTGTATCGTTGCCGAACAGGCGCAGGATCCTGAGGGCCTGCCTGTTGAGTGCGTCCATCGAGCGGAGCAGCGGGGTCTTTTTATCCAGCGCCTGCCCACCGTAAGCGCAGAAGGCGGTGGGGATGCAAAGGGTCTTGCCCTTGATAAACGCGTAGCTCGTGGGGTCCCACGCCGTATAACCGCGCGCTTCAAAGGTCGCCCGCAGACCGCCACTGGGGAAGGAGGAGGCGTCCGGTTCGCCCTTGATGAGTTCTTTGCCGGAAAACTCCATGATCACGCCCCCGTCCGGCGCGGGGGAAATAAAGCTGTCGTGCTTTTCGGCGGTGATGCCGGTGAGCGGCTGGAACCAGTGGGTATA
>CAMVBR010000180.1 GCA_947165755.1 uncultured Clostridia bacterium | reverse complement strand
CTCATTTTCCCTTCGCCCTCCGCCCTGTTCCCGGCACAAAAAAAGTCCCGCCGGAAAGGCGGGAAATCCGGTTATGTTGATTCAGCGGATAACGCCCTTGTCTACGACCTTATCGCCGTAGGTCCAGCAGGGAGCGAGCACCTCGTAGGACTTATCGGTTTCGATGGAGCCGTCGCCCGCGAGATCGTACCGCTCGGCCGTGGTCTCGCAGCCGGTTTCGTAAATATCGCTGCCGCGCAGGATATCGGCCTTGAAGAAGAGCTTGACCAGCTTTTTGGCGTTCTTCTTATAGAGCTTGTTCTGCTTTTTCACTTTCAGCTTCTTTTTGCCCTGGCCCCAGGCGGCGTAACCGCCGAAGCGCTCGGCAAACAGGGCCTTGTAGCCGTTGTCTTCCGCGCTTTCCTGCACGCGCTCGTTCCACGCGGCAAAGCACTCTTCCTGCTTCTTGTTTTTGCCCACGGATACGGAATACACGGGCTCGAACATCTCGCGGAAATCATCGATATTCGCCTGAATGCCCTGCACCAGCACCTGCTTTTTGGAAAGCTTGCCGCTCGCCTTGCGCTTGGCGCGCACAATGAAGAACACGGTGGCAGCCGCAATGCCGATGGCAACGCCGATCAGGATGGGAATGATGATATTCTGAAACAGAATAAAAAATAGTACCATGATGCAGTCTCCCCTTCGGATTATTGTGATTTAAGAAAAAACCCAATCGCTGATATTATATAGAATACCGTGAAATTTGTCAATATTCAGTTCAAATTAAACCAAATTCACGAAAAAAGAAATAATTAAATCTTCCGTCTTTTTATATACGCTTGCGCAGCAGATCCCCGGGCGCGAGAGGGTAAGGGCACAAAACGCGCACGTGCTCCTGCACCAGATCGGCCGTGGCCTTTTCCTCGCCGGTTTCGCCCACGATCTTCTCCACGGGGAACGAAAGGCCCATGGAGTGGGGCGATAAGATCTCAAGCGTATCGCCCACCGAAAAGCGGTTGCGCATTTCCACAAGATATTCGCCGCCGCCGAGGTCCCCGAGCACCGCGCCGATGAAATCGCAGGTGCGGCGGTAGCGGCCGTCGTTATTGGGGTCGGTTTTGGCCTCGCCGAAATAAAAGCCGGTGGTATAGGGGCGGTGGCTGGCGGTTTCCAGCTCCGCCTCGCACAGCGAAAGGGGCGAAGCGCCGTCCATATACCGGCGGTAGGCGTTCACAACCGTTGCCACGTAAAACGGGGATTTCATGCGGCCCTCGATCTTGAAGGAGCAAACCCCCGCGGCCTCGAGCCGGTCCAAAAACGAAATGCACTTGAGATCGGCCGAGGAGAGCACCGCCGTGGCGCCGTCCTCCTCAACGACAGGCAAAAACATATTGCGCCGTTTTTCCTCCACCAGATAGTAGTTCCAGCGGCAGGGCTGGGCGCACTCGCCCCGGTTGCCGCTGCGGTTGGCCAAAAAGGAGCTGAGCAGGCAGCGGCCCGAATAGGCCATGCACATGGCCCCGTGCACGAAGGTTTCCAGCTCCATATCGGGGCCGATCAGCCCCCGCAGCTCTTCGATCTGCGCCAGCGTCATTTCCCGCGCAAGCACCACGCGCGACGCGCCGAGCGATTTATACACCTGAACCGTGCGGTAGTTCATGGCGTTGGCCTGCGTGCTGATATGGATCTCCATTTCGGGGCATTGCTCTTTGATCTCGGCCACCGCGCCGAGGTCCGATACGATCACCGCGTCCGCGCCGATGGCCTTGAGCCGCCGCGCGTAGGGGCCGAGGGCGCGGATCTCGTCGTTGCGGGCAAAGCAGTTGACGGTGACGTAGAGCCGTTTGCCCTTTGCGTGGACGAGCGCCGCCGCGGTTTCAAGGTCTTCGTAAGTAAAGGCGGCACTCTCCGCCCGGAGCTGCAGCGCGGGGCCGCCCAGATAGACCGCGTCCGCGCCGAAATACAGCGCCGTTTTCACGCACTCCAAAGAGCCGGCGGGCGCCAATAATTCCGCGTTCATCGTTTATTCTCCGTAGCACAGCCGCCGGATGACCCCGGCGTACATTTCGGCGGTGAGCAGCATCTCATCGAGATCGGCGTATTCGTCCGCGCCGTGGATGCGGTAATCCCTGCCCGGAAATTCCACGCCGAAGGCCACGCCGCCCTCGATCTCGTGCACGTAGGTGCCGCCGCCGATGGCGACGCATTCCCCTTTTTCGCCGGTGCAGCGCTCGTATTCGGCAAGGCAAGCCTGCACCAGCGGGCTTTCGGCGGGCACGCAGTGGGCCTTGGTGTGGCGGGTATCCCCCGCCGGGACAAAGCCGTATCCGCCCACGGCGGCGGCAAACATGGCGGCAAGATCGAGCCCGTCGGCGCACACGGGGCAGCGCATATCCGCGCCGCAGGTAAACGCGCCGTTTTCATAAGACATCACGCCGAAGTTCAGCGTGAGCGCGCCGGAATGATCTTTCATATCAAAGCCGATGGGGCTGCCGTCCGTGACCCCGTGGGGGAACAGAACGGAGAGCGCCCGCAGGGTTTCCAGCGTTTCGTTTTCGGCCAGCGGCAGGGTGAGCAGCAGCTTTATGAGGGCGGTTTGGGCGTTCACGCCCTTTTCGGGGGTGGAGGCGTGGGCCGTGGCGCCCATGCAAAGAATACCGCAGCCGCCGGGCTTACCGGTGAGCGTGAAGCGCACACCGAGGTCCTTTTCGGCAGCCTGGGCAAGGGGAAGCACTTCTTCGGGGGAAAGGCCCTCCACCTCGGCGTAGGCCTTGCCGGGCACGATATTCTGGGTAACGCCGCCCGCAAAGCGGACCATGCGTGGCGCGCCCTCATTGGCGGCGGTTTTGGTGAACAGAGGGGCGAAACGGCCCTTTTCAATATTGATAAGCGGGTATTCGGCGTCCGGCGAAAGGGTGTATTCGAGGGTGGGGCGCAGGGAAAAATAGCGCTCCATATCCTCGCTGCCGGTCTCCTCGCCGCTGCCCAGCACCAGACGCACGCCGGTTTTCGGCTCGCCGTAGAGGGCGCGGCAGGCGTCCATGGCGTAAACGCAGGCCACCGCAGGGCCCTTGTCGTCCGTGGAGCCGCGGCCGTAGAGGAGATTGCCTTCCACCGTGAGGGCGAAGGGCGGCTTCGTCCAGCCATCCCCCACCGGCACCACGTCCAGATGCGCCAGCAGCATGAGCGACGGCGCGGGCCCGAGATCGGCCTCAACGGCGTAGTTGCCGTAGTTTTTCGCCGCATAGCCGTGGGAGGCGAGCAAATCTTCCGCCGCGGCGAGCGCCTTGGCCCCGCCCTCGCCGAAGGGCATGCCGGGCGCGGGATCGGCGCGCACCGAATCGATCTCCACCAGCGAAGCGAGATCCTTTACGTAAGCGTCCCGTTTGGACGCGAGATATTCTTTGACCGTCATATTATTTTACCTCCTTGCCGCTGATCACGTAGCGGCTGCCGTAAAAATACACGTTGGCGAGGAACGCCGCCATCTCGTTGGGCGGGATCTTCATGCCGTCGTACATCCACTGAATGATGAGCTGCCAGTACCCCGCCACCGCGTAATCGGTAAGGTAGCGCCGGGGGTCGTTTTCGGCGAACACCTTGGTGGTATCGGGAATGCACATCATGAGCCCGCTTTTGATGCGGCGCGACAGGTTGTTTTTCGGGTCGTTGCCCAAAACGAATTTGCAGATCTTCTCGCGCTCCCGGCAGAAGGTGAGGAACCGCACGAGGTACTGAATGAAATCGTCGCGGGTGATGAACACGGTGGCGCTTCGGATCACGTCCCGCTCGAATACGGAATAGATCTCGTCCTGGATCTGCATGATCATATCGTCGATATCTTTATAATAGAAATAGAAGGTGGAGCGGTTGATATCCGCCATGGCCGTGAGCTCCTTGACCGTGATCTCCTCCACCGATTTCTCATCCAACAACTGAAATAGACAGTCCCGCAGCGCTTTTTTCGTGCGCTTGACGCGTCTGTCTTCCGGTTTTTTTGTTTCTCTGTCCGACATCGGTTTTCTCCTTTTTTGAAATGGTACAAGCGTATTATATCATACACGCGACGGATAATCAACTGTTATTTTTCACATTGTCGGAGCAAAGGAAGGGCCCGCAAAGCGGTTCTTCAAGAGTTTGATACCTTTCATTTATTATATGCGAAGAAAACGCCGCTTACGATTCCCGTTTTTTACGCAAAAAGAACCCCTGCGGGGGCTTGCGGACTTTTTGGGCTTGGGGTAAACTGAACGTATCATTTGAAAGGAGTTTTATTATTATGGCATGTTTTGCAGTTCCCGGCACGGAGGCGATCGTTGTGACCGCAGCCGCGCTTCTGCTGAGAAGATACGAGCAGAAGAAGATGGAAGTAAGGCTCGGCGCGGGCAGCGCGCCTGCCGAGCCGCAGAAGAAAACCGGCTTTGCCAGAAAACTGTTCTGGCTGGCGGACCTGCTTTGGGGCGGCGTGATCCTTCTCGCCTTTGAGCACCTTTGGCACGGCGAGGTGGTTCCCTTCTTCCCGTTCCTTACCGCAGCCACCGAAGGGCCTGAAGCCGTAGCGGAAATGCTCGGCGAGATGGCGTCCGTGGGCGTAACGATGGCGGTGCTTGTAACCGCAGTATGGGTCGGCATGGTGCTGATCTCCGCCGCCATGGAAAAGCGGCCCGACGCCGAAAAGGCAGAGGTCAAGGCATGACGCTGCTGATCACCGTATTCGCTGCCGTGATCGCCACGGCGATGTGGTATAAGAAGAGCGACGAGAAAATGCTGCTCGGCCCGCTTTGCTGGATGTTTTGGGGCGCTTCCCTCATGTGGCTGGTGGACGCGATCTTCGAGTACGCCGAGCTGAAGGCCGCATACTTCACGCCCGCCCCGGAGGATATGCTCAACGACGCCTTCCTCGGGCTGGCCGTGATCGCCCTCGCGCTGGTGATCTGGGTTGTGATCCTTCTCATCAAGGACCCCCGCGGCACCGTGCGCGCAGCGCTGAAAAAGAAATGATTTCACAGAAAAATCCGCGCCGTGGCGCGGATTTTTTTATTTGAGAGCTTTATAAAAATCAAATTGCAGTTTGCGGGAATGTTTGCCTTTCCGTTGGTAGCGCGGCTGGTCTCGCCTGCCGGCTCGGTCGGTGCTTCTGCCTGCGGCAGAGGTCTCCCCCGGAGACCCGCACCCACAGACGCTATCGGCGCAAGGCGTGGGAATAGGACGCGCATGCGAACTATTCCCCGGCGCAGGGACGACAAAAACCAACTTTTTTCAATTTATTAACCTTTCGTTGCACAGAGCCGGGGTATCCGTCGGCACACCGCCGCATACCCGCGTCTCTGC
>CAMVBR010000179.1 GCA_947165755.1 uncultured Clostridia bacterium | reverse complement strand
TTGATAATGATTTTTTTCTTATTGAGAATATACGCCAGCGCGGTGAGGGCGACGGTGACAACCAGCACGGTAACGGCGGCGAGGGGCGCGCCCATCTCCTTGAAGGTATCCTCCAGCGCCACGTTAAGGGCGCCGATCACGCCGAACTCGATGCAGTAGAGCAGAATCGGGTTCTTGCCCCACCAGGCAAGCGGGTCGAAGGCGATCGAAAGCCCGTTGAACAGCTCGAAGATATAGTAAACGAACAGGGCGATAAACCCGCTGATGATCACGTAAGAGGGGCTCTCGCTGCCCTTGTTGATGGGCAGAAAGCCCGATAGCGCCCCGGCCCAGGTATCGGTTTGCGGCAGGGTTGCGAATACACCGGCAATCACGCCCGCAGTTACAAGGGCGAACACGCCCAGCGCCAGCGGCGGCAGATATTTGTTTTTACGGTTCCGGAATTCCTCGGCGAAGAACATATAGAGGATCAGCATGGCCCCGAAGGCAAAGCCGCCGATGAAGCCGCCGTCCGCTACCTCGTCGATCAGCTCCCGGTTGGAGGCGAAGAGGTCGTTTGCCAGATCCCCCTCGTGGAACAGCGCGTACGCCGCCAGCAGCGCCATACCGCACAAAAGCCTGAGCCAGTGGCCGCGTTTGCCCTGCAGCAGCGCGAAGGGCAGGGCGATGAGGCCCGCAAAGCCGATGTGGTGCAGCACCACCCAGTGGCCGAAGGAGGAGGCCGTTTTGCCGGTCACGAGCATCACCGCGTTCACAAGCGCCACGATCACGCCCACCGCGCCCACGAAGGCCACGTACCACTGCAGCACGGTATAGTATTTCGCGCGGCTTTTCACCTTGGCGATCTTCAGGATCAGGGCGACGATGGCGCCCAGCAGCACGATCACGGTGAGAATAATGAACATCAGCGGCAGGGGCTGGTTGAATTTGCCGTCCAGGATATCGTTTACGCCGTCCATGGTGATGCCGATGCCGATGAGCATCAAATAGCGTTTTACAAAGTGCAGCACGGCTTCCTTTCTGCCGTTGGTTTCTATCCGCCGCTGCAGCGACGGTAAATAGGTGAGGCCGATGGCCAATATGAACGCCGGGGCGATCAGGTCCGCCAGCGCAAGGTTGGGCAGAATGTAAACGGCGTCCGCGTTCGGCGCGTGGCGCGCCAGCCGGGCGATCACGCCCAGGCTCGGGAAATGCTCCGCAAACTGAAAGATGATCATGCAAAAGATCACAAAGCCGCGGAAACGGTCGATGGATGGGATTCTTTGCCGGGTTTTTAGCTCGCTCATAACGAAAACCTGTCCGGTCCTTTTGCAGGCGCGCCCGCCTGCGCCGGAAACCGCCTTTCTTTCTTTTTTGCGGGAGAGCGCCTCTCCTCGGTTTTATTATAGCATAGCGCCGGAAAATGTCAATTGGTTCAAATTTCAGTTTGTCGGGCAGTTTGCCCGACAAACTGGAGCTACAAGCTAAGGAGCTACAAGCTACAAGTCAGATAGATTGCGTGGAGATATGTTGGTATCACAACAACATCCGTACATTTCAACTGTGCTTGCAGCTTGCAGCTTGCAGCTTGTAGCTTGCAGCTTCGCGCCCCCGGCGCGACAAACTGCAATTTCCCTCTTGCAAATCCCCGCGCTCCGTGTTATAATATGTCATATCCTGAGACAGGACGGGGTTTTGCCCCGCGGAGTCTTCCAAGCGATGCTACGGACCACGCCTTCGGGCGTTCAGGCCACGGACAGCCGGGTCCACTGCCGAAAAGCGGCGAAAGCCGCGTTATTGATTGAGTTAAAAGCTCAGTTTTATAAGTTGGTTACTTTATAACCGCTGCGTGAAAGCGCGAACTTGTGAAATGGTCAATAAAGAGTAGTAAAAAGTATTTGTGCTTATAGACTCTGTGTGCCCTGATCCCGGTCTCGGAACGGTGAAAGCGGAATGCCGCTTCCTCCGCGCATACCATACGATCAAACGCAAGTTGCTTTTCGCAGCCTGCGTTTTTTGTTTACTCTGAGGTGATACTATGGATGTGAAACAACCCCTCGATCAGAACCGCGCCCCCATTTACGAGGCGCTGCAAACCTTCCGTCAGATGCGCGTGGTGCCCTTCGACGTGCCCGGCCACAAGCACGGCCGCGGCAACCCGGAGCTCACCGCCTTTTTGGGGCAGCAGTGCGTGGGCATCGACGTGAACAGCATGAAGCCGCTCGATAACCTCTGCCACCCCATTTCGGTGATCAGCGAGGCGGAGGATCTGGCTGCCGAGGCCTTCGGCGCGGCCCACGCCTTTTTGATGGTGGGCGGCACCACCAGCGCGGTGCAGAGCATGGTGCTTTCCTCCTGCAAGCGCGGCGATAAGATCATTCTGCCCCGCAACGTGCACCGCAGCGTGATCAACGCCCTCGTGCTGTGCGGCGCCATTCCCGTTTACGTGAACCCCGAGGTGGATTGCCGCCTCGGCATCTCCCTCGGTATGCGGCGCGAGCAGGTGCATAAGGCCATCACCGAAAACCCGGATGCGGTGGCCGTGCTGGTGAACAACCCCACCTATTACGGTATATGCAGCGACCTGCGCGCCATCGTGACTATGGCCCACGACGCGGGCATGGTGTGCCTTGTGGACGAGGCCCACGGCACCCACTTCTATTTCGGCGACCACATGCCGGTATCCGCCATGGCCGCGGGGGCGGATATGTCCGCCGTATCCATGCACAAGAGCGGCGGCAGCCTGACGCAGTCCAGCCTGCTGCTCATCGGCCCCAACGTCAGCCAAGGCCACGTGCGGCAGATCATCAATTTGACGCAAACCACCTCGGGCAGCTATCTGCTCATGTCCAGCCTCGATATCAGCCGCCGCAATCTGGCGCAGCGGGGCAGGCAGGTGTTCGCCAAGGTCATAGAAATGGCCGATTACGCCCGCGAGGAGATCAACGCCGTGGGCGGCTACTACGCCTTCGGCCGCGAGCTGATCAACGGCAACTCCATTTTCGATTTCGACCCCACGAAGCTCAGCGTCCACACCCGCGATATCGGCCTTGCCGGCATCGAGGTATACGATATATTGCGCGATGAATACGATATTCAGATCGAATTCGGCGATATCGGCAACATTCTGGCCTATCTCTCCATCGGCGACCGCCCGCAGGAGCTGGAGCGGCTGGTGAGCGCCCTGGCCGAGATCCGCCGCCGCTACCACAAGGACCCCACGGGCCTGATGCGGCAGGAATATATCGACCCCGAGGTGGTGCTCAGCCCCCAGGAGGCCTTCTACGCCCAGAAAAAGAGCGTGCCGCTGCGCGAAAGCGCGGGCCTCGTGTGCAGCGAGTTCGTCATGTGCTACCCGCCCGGCATCCCCATCCTCTCCCCCGGCGAGCGCATCACCGAGGAAATCTTGGATTATATCGAATACGCCAAGGCCAAGGGCTGCTCCATGACCGGCCCCGAAGACCCCGAGATCCTTAACCTGAACGTGTTAGTATAAGGAGGAAGCCCTTTGGAATTATGGTTCAGTGAGTTTCATGCCCCGGACGTAAAGCACTCCATCCGCGTGAACCGGCATTTATACTCCAAAAAAAGCGAATATCAGCAAATCGATATCTTCGATACCCCCGAGTTCGGCCGCGTGCTGGCGCTGGACGGCAGCGTGATGCTCACCGAGCGCGATGAGTTCATCTACGACGAAATGATCACCCACGTGCCCATGAGCGTGCACCCGGGCGTGCGCGACGTGCTCGTGATCGGCGCGGGGGACGGCGGCGTGGTGAAGGAGCTCACCCGGTACGACAGCGTCAAAAGCATCGATCTGGTGGAAATGGACGAGCAGGTGATCGAGGCCTGCCGCGCCTATCTGCCCGAAAACGCCAGCCGGTTAGACGACAGCCGCGTGCATATCTACTTCGATAACGCGCTGCGGTTCATCCGCCGCTGTACCGACGCCTACGATCTGATCATCGTGGATTCCACCGACCCCTTCGGCCCCTCCGAGGGCTATTTCACCCGCGAGTTCTACGGCATCTGCTATAACGCCCTGCGCGAGGACGGCATCATGGTGAACCAGCAGGGGAGCCCCTTTTATAAACACGACGCCGAGGCCATGCAGCGCAGCCACAAGCGCATCGTGAATACCTTCCCCATTTCCCGCGTGTATCAGGCCCATATCCCCACCTACGCGGCGGGCTACTGGCTGTTCGGCTTCGCCAGCAAAAAATACCACCCCATCGACGATTTCGACGATAAAAGGTGGAAGGCGCTCAACCTTCGCACCAAATACTACACCACAAAGCTGCACATCGGCGCTTTTTATCTGCCCGCCTACCTTGAAAATATGCTGCAGGAGGTGGAGTGATGGAACGAAACGTAGAAACCTTCATCGCCTGCGACGCGCCCTTTGAAGATGCGGATATCGTGCTGTACGGCGCGCCCTTCGATTCCACCACCAGCTTTCGCCCCGGGGCCCGGTTCGGCGCCGCCGCCATGCGGCACGAGAGCTTCGGGCTGGAGACCTACAGCCCCTATCAGGATAAGGACCTCGAGGATATTGCGGTGTTCGACAGCGGCGATCTCGAGCTGTGCTTCGGCAGCGCCGAAGCGGCCCTGGCCGATATCGAGGCCCGGGCCGAGGAGATCCTGGCGGCAGGAAAATTCCCGCTGCTTTTGGGCGGCGAGCACCTGGTCACCCTCGGTGCGGTGCGGGCGGTATATAAAAAGTACCCCGGCCTGCACATCATCCATTTCGACGCCCACGCCGACCTCCGGGACGATTATCTGGGCGCTAAGCTGAGCCACGCCTGCGTCATCCGCCGCTGCCACGATCTTTTGGGGGACGGGCGCATCCATCAGTTCTGCATCCGCAGCGGCGAGCGGGCCGAGTTCCGCTTTGCCCAAGCCCACACCGAGATGCACAAATTCTCGTTCGAGGGGCTGGAAGCCTGTGTGGAAGCCCTGCGGGCGGCAAACGCCCCGGTGTACCTCACCGTGGACCTCGACTGTCTCGATCCTTCCGCCTTCCCCGGCACAGGCACCCCCGAAGCGGGCGGCGTCGGCTTTTTGCAGCTCATCGAGGCCATCTTCAAGGTGTGCCGCCTGAACGTGGTGGGCGCGGACCTCAACGAGCTTGCCCCCATGCTGGATCCCTCCGGCGTTTCCACCGCCACGGCGTGCAAGGTGCTGCGGGAAATGATGCTGTCGTTGTCGAATTGAGGTCAATGTGTTATGCGGCGAATGAGGAATGAGAAATGAGGAATGAGAAATGTCGGCGGCGCTGCGGTGAGGTCAGCACATCGGTAAGTCGATAGTGTCAGCACATCGGTAAGCCAGTGG
>CAMVBR010000178.1 GCA_947165755.1 uncultured Clostridia bacterium | reverse complement strand
TAAGCAGGAAATTTCGGTTGTCCAATGCAATAACCGAACGCGGATGGCATTTTTTTATGCCGTTCTGATATGTGATTATCAAAAAGAGAACATCCGCCCGGGTGTTCTCTTTTTGCCGGATAAGGAGAAAAAATGCAAAAAATCAAATCCCTTTTTGCCGACCGCCGTTTGCTGCCCCTGTGGCTGACGCTGCTTTCCGCGCTGTTTTATTACAGCAGCTACAGTTTTCAGTATGAATACTGGGATTGGGTGGATCTGCCGCTGGTGGGCCTTTACGCCGCGCTTTCCGGCGTGTGCTTCGGGCTGACGGCGCTGTGCTGTGTCACGCGGTTTTATGAAAAGAAAAAAGCGATCGTATTTCTCTCCGGCGTCGCGGTGTATGAAGCGATTTTATGGACCGTGCTCACGCTTGTGAACGTGGATGGGCAGTATAACCACAGGGCGCTCTACGTCGCCTTTGCGATTTTGTTCCTTCTGCACGCCGCGGTTTGCCTGACCGCGCTGTGGAAAAACGCGCAGGGAAAGCGCCGGATCGTGGGCCGCTGCATCGGCGCGCTGCTGGCGCTCGTGTTCACGTTTCTTGCCGTGCAGCCGGCGCTGCCCACAGCCGAAGCGGTGCGCAGGAGCTTCAATTTTACCGATCGGCTGCAATACGCGGCCATCACGGCGGAGGCGCTCACGGTGAAGAAAAACGAGGCCGATACCGCCCGCGCGTGGTTTGACGCCCACGTGCTGCCGGGCGGCGCGCCCGCCTACGATTTTACGATGGACGGCGAACGCTTTTCCGATCATACGGCGGATTGGCGTTTTACCGTATTCGGCCCTGTGGAAAACGGACGCGGCGGCGAGACGTATACCGTGACCGGCCTTCATCCGAACGGCATGGAGCTGACGGTGGAGGGCGCGTTTTACGAGGCCTTCGCCACCTTTGAATACACCGTGTATCTGAAAAACGGCGGGGCTGCCGATTCCCCTGTGATCTCGGATTTCTGCGCTCTCTCCGGCCCCGTTGAGGACCTTGCTTTGGGCAGCGCCGATATTTATTGCAGCGTGGGCAGCCACGACGCGGCCGAGGATTTCACGCCGATGAAAGTTAAGAACCCAATGAAGCCGCATACCTTTACCGGCGTGGGCGGCCGCCCCAGCGACGCGTGGATGCCCTTTTTCAACCTGAGCGGCGAAACGCGCGGGCTCGTATTGGGGATCGGCTGGACCGGTCAGTGGCAGACGGAGCTCTGTGTAAAGGACGGCGCTGCCGATATTACGGTGAAGCAGCAGTCCTTCGAGGCCTATCTTACCCCGGGCGAGACGGTGCGCACGCCGCTTGCGTCCCTTACGGTATACGAAGATCCCAATCCCGTCAAGGGTTGGAACGTGTTCCGCGGCTGGCTGCTGGATTGCGTTTACCCCGAAAATACGCCGCGCCTGCTGAACGATCTGGACGTGCTCTTCGTGAGCCATACCCGCACGGCGGAGGAGATCAAAAACGACGTTTGCGAATACGATACCGCGCTGCTGGAGACCGTGGATAATTTCTGGATGGACGCGGGCTGGTACGAGGGCTGCAAAGAGACCTGGTCCGACGGCAACGGCTACTGGACCGCTTCACCCGAGCGCTTCCCCGGGGGGATCGGGGAGATCTCCGCGCTTGCCGTTTCCCACGGCTGCGGGCTGGCGCTCTGGTATGAGCCGGAGCGGCTGGTGCACGGCAGCCGCCTGTATGAAGTCGGGCTGCAGCATCCGCAGTGGATCATCGATACCGAACCTGCCGCCGAGGATAACGACAGGATATTATGGAATCTGGCGGACGACGGCGCGCGGCGGTACCTTGCCGATTATATCGGAAAAACCCTCAAAGAGAACGGCGTTGCTGTTTACCGGCAGGATTTCAACATCGAGCCGCTGGAAAAGTGGGAATACGCCGACCTGCATTACTACGGCGGCCGGACCGGCATCTGTGAAAACCACTACGTGGCCGGCCTTTACGCTTATTTGGACGCCCTTCTTGCGGCGGTTCCGGGTCTTGTGATCGATAACTGCGCCTCCGGCGGGCGGCGGCTGGATCTGGAAATGACCCACCGCAGCATACCGCTTTGGCGCAGCGATTACAACTGCGTATACCGCCCCGATACCATCAACGCCACGCAGGCCCACACCTTCGGGCTTTCCTTCTGGCAGCCGATCAACGGCGTGAACATCTATTATTTTTCCGAATACGGCGCCCGCTCCAGCATCTACTGCGGCAATCTGTTCACCTACGACAGCTGCCTTACCGAATACTTCGGCGCGCTGGACGGGGAGCGGGAGCTGCTCACGAAAAACTTCTATCCCATCTCCTGCGGCGGTGTGGATCCCCGCAGGATCACCGCCATGCAGTACGGCGATGAAACGGCAGGCGAGGCGCTGATCTATAAGCATGAAAAAGCCCCCGACGGCGTTTATGACGTGGCGTTCAGCGGACTTGCCCCGGAGGCGGAATACCTCGTTTACAGCGTGGATTCCCCCGAGAACGTCATATACATGACCGGTGAGGAGCTCATGGATAAAAAGTATGAACTGCTCCTGCCGAAAGGGGAGAAGGCGTTCATTTTGAAGTATGAAGTGCGGAATTGAGCCGTATGTCTTCGCTGCGGTTTCGTATCATATAGGTGCGCCGTCAGCGTGATAAAGCGCAATTCATTTTCCGTTATCGTCTTTTTTTTCACAGGCTTTGCCGCAGCTGCAGCAGTCGCCGCAGCAGGCGGAGCCTTTTTTCTTTTTGCGCAGGTTCAGCCAAATCGCCAGCCCGATCATGGCCGCGACCGCAATAATGATCAATATATCCCAAAAGTTAAGATGCATTCCTCATTCCTCATTTCTCATTCCTCATTTGAGAACGGCGTCGCATCAAATAATTCCGCATTCCGAATTATTTTATCACCACGCCGATCAAATGCACCAACAGTGCCGCGATCCACGCCACGGCGCACTGCCATACCACCACGCCGCCGGCCCAAAGCCTTCCCAGCTCCCTTCGCACCGCGGCGATGGCTGCCACGCAGGGAGTATACAGCAGCGAAAACACAAGCAGGCAGGCCGCCGAAAGGGGCGTGAGCGCGTTTTCCACGCCGTTCGTGAACAGGATCTCCATGGTGGAAACCACGCTCTCCTTCGCCATAAAGCCCGAAATGAGCGAGGTCACGATACGCCAGTCGCCGAGCCCCACGGGGCTGAGAACGGGGGCGATAAAGCCCGAGATCACCGCAAGAATGCTGCTCTCCGATTGCTCGGTAAAGCGAAAATGCGTATCGAAGCTGTTCAAAAACCACACCACCACGGTGGCGATCAATATCACCGAAAAAGCCCGCTGCAAAAAGTCCTTGGCCTTATCCCACAGCAGCCGCGCCACGTTGCCCGGCCCGGGCAGGCGGTAGTTGGGCAGCTCCATCACGAAGGGGGCGGGCTCGCCCCTGAAGGCGGTGCCCTTCATCAGAAACGCCGCCAATATGCCGATCACAATGCCGGTAACGTAGAGGCCCACCATGATCAGCGCCTTGTATTTTGCGAAAAAGGCGTTCACGAAGAAGGCGTAAATGGGCAGCTTTGCCGTGCAGCTCATAAAGGGCGTGAGCAGTATGGTCATTTTGCGGTCCCGCTCGCTGGGCAGCGTGCGGGTGGCCATCACGGCGGGCACGGTGCAGCCGAAGCCCATGAGCATCGGCACGATGCTGCGCCCCGAAAGGCCGATGCGCCTGAGGATCTTATCCATCACGAAGGCCACGCGGGCGATGTAGCCCGAATCCTCGAGCAGCGAGAGGAAGAAAAACAGCGTGATGATGATGGGCAAAAACGAGAGCACGCTGCCCACGCCCGCGAAAACGCCCTTTACCAGCAGGCCGTGCAGCACCTCGTTTACCCCGGCGGCGGTCAGGCCCGCATCCACTGCGGCGGTAAGGGCGTCGATGCCTTTCTCCAGCAGCCCCTGCAGGGTGCCGCCGATCACGTTGAAGGTGAGAAAGAACACGGCGGCCATGATCAGGATGAACGCCGGTATGGCGGTGTATTTGCCCGTTAAAACGCGGTCGATCTTTTCGCTGCGGCGGCGCTCGATGCTCTCCACCGGCTTTTTCACCGCCGCGCCGCATACCTTACCTATAAACGTAAAGCGCATATCGGCGATGGCCGCGCTGCGGTCCAGCCCGCGCTCGGTCTCCATTTGCACGATGATGTGCTCCATCATCTCTTTTTCGTTGTCGTCCAGCCCCAATTGCTCCATCACCAGCGGGTCGCCCTCGATCACCTTGCTTGCAGCGAAGCGCACGGGCAGCCCGGCGCGTTCGGCGTGGTCTTCGATGAGGTGGATGATGGCGTGGATGCACCTGTGCACTGCGCCGCCGTTTTTCGATTCGTCGCAAAAATCCTGCCGCAGGGGCTTTTCCTGATAGTGCGCCACGTGCAGGGCGTGGTCGATCAGCTCCTGCACGCCCTCGTTTTTGGCCGCCGAAATGGGCAGCACGGGCACGCCCAAAAGGGCTTCCATGCCGTTTACGTCCACGGTGCCGCCGTTGTTTGCCATTTCGTCCATCATGTTCAGCGCCACCACCATGGGCACGTCCATTTCCAATAACTGCATGGTGAGGTAGAGGTTGCGCTCGATGTTGGTTGCATCCACGATGTTGATGATGGCCCTGGGCTTTTCCCGCAGCACGAAATTGCGCGATACGATCTCTTCGCTTGTATACGGGCTCATGGAGTAGATGCCCGGCAGGTCGGTGACCCGCGTATTTTCGTGGCCGCGGATGGGGCCGTCTTTGCGGTCAACGGTCACGCCCGGAAAGTTGCCCACGTGCTGGTTGGCGCCCGTGAGCTGGTTGAAGAGCGTGGTTTTGCCGCAGTTCTGGTTGCCCACCAGCGCAAAGGAGAGCAGCGCGTCGTCCGGCAGCGGGTCGCCGCTGCCCTTGGGGTGGAATTTGCCGCCCTCGCCGAGGCCCGGGTGCGCTTCCGGGCGCAGGGCTTGCGCGGTCTCCCCGGCGGGTTCCGGCGCGGCTTCGGCGGGCTTTATTTCGATTTTGCCCGCGTCCTCCAGCCGGAGGGTCAGCTCGTAGCCGTGTATTTTCAGCTCCATCGGGTCGCCCATGGGCGCGTATTTCACCAGCGTCACCCGGGTGCCCGGGATCATTCCCATATCCAAAAAGTGCTGCCGCAGCGCGCCCGCGCCGCCCACAGCCGTGATTTCGGCGCTTTTGCCGAGCTCCAGCTCGCGTAACGTCATCTTCCATATCCCCCAGTGCAGTGTTATCAGCTTTTGTCTGAACATACTATATCACCTTTTGGAAGGGGAGTCAATGCAGAAT
>CAMVBR010000177.1 GCA_947165755.1 uncultured Clostridia bacterium | reverse complement strand
CCCGTTCTTAAACGCCTGCCGCAGCTTTTTCAGCGGCTCCACGAGGCTTCTGCGCACCTCGTTGATATGGGCGAGCATCTCGTTGGATTCCGCGTCGGCGTCTTCGCCGATGCCCAGCGGGTTCCCCTTGAAATCGGATTCCCACGCCCTGCCGTCGAGCTGCCATCGGTATACGTAATTCTGCAGCGCGCCGGCGTCCTCTACGGAAATGCCGGTCATATCGGTTTTCAGCATAGAGAGCAGCGTTTCGGTGGAAAAGCCCTTGGCCGCGATCTCGGCGGCGCAAAGGATCAGCCGCACAAGCGGATAAGCAAACAGATTGCGGCGATCGTCCTCAAAAACGGGAACGCCGTATTTTTTCAGCGCGGAGATCAGCGGCGCGGTGAGCGCGTCGTCCCGGTGCAGCACGGCGATATCCCTTGCGCGGCAAAAGCCCTCGTCCAGAAGCTGCTTTACGCGAAGGGCGATCATCTCGCATTCCTCGTACCGGTTGGCGGCGCGCATGATGCGCAGGTCCGGCGTTTCGCCGGAGAACGCCTCGGGGGCAAGCGCAAACAAATTGCCCTGCAAATGGGCAAGACCGGCGCTTTTTTCACCGTTTTTTATCACTTCCACGCGGATCTCCACGTTGTTTTCCTTTGCCGCGATGCTCATACGGCGGCGCGTTTTGAGCACGTGCGGGAACGATACGCCGGAGATGGAATCCGGGTAGCCGGTGAGGCTGATATACATATTGCGGCACTTCGGCAGCAGGGCGGAAAGGAACCGGAGCTGCGCGCCGGTAAAGCCGCGAAAATCGTCGAACCAGAAATCCGTATCCGCAAATTCGTCCGTTTGGGTGATCAGCCCTGCCGCCACGTTGATATTGTCCGTTTCAGTGGAAAAGCGTTTTGTAAGGAGACCGTCGAACGCCGTAAAAATCAGCGAAAGCTCCTTTGTTTTTTGCTTTAAGCTGCCCGAAAGGCTGCCGCCGGCCAGAAGCAGATCGTGCGGGGTTTTGCCCGCGTTTGCGATCTCGTTATAAAACGCAACCAGCTCCTGCACCCGGCCGGGGCGGCGATAGTGGCCGCCGTAGATCTCAAGCTCGTCGCTCACCTGCTTTACGGCAAGGCTCATGAGCACGCTCACGGCGGTATCGTCCGCCCGGGGCTTGACCGCCTGCATGTGGCTTTCGAGCAGCGCACGGCAGAAATGGCTGAAGCTTGTGATGCGCATGGCGTTGCTCACCTTTTCGCCGTAACGCAGCATGATCTCCTTATCCCGATCGAAATTCTCCTGCTCGGGCACGATGAGCACCGGCTGTTCGCCCGCGTTGACCGCGTCGTTCAGCCGTTCGCCCACGAATTCACGCTTGGCGCAAAGATCCGCGCCGAATAAAAATGTAAGCATGGCTTTCTCCTGTGTTTTATTGTTCCTTTATAGTATAGCGGATGCAGCGTACGATGTTGGGGACTGTGGGGAGGATCGGTTCAAATTGCAGTTTGTCGCTGAGCAAGTGACCAGTGGCCAGTGGCCAGTGACCAGCGATCTGTGACCGGATCAGACTGCCTTAACCGATGCTGACCACTGACCACTGGCTGCTGGCCACTGGAATTTGTGGGGCGTCGAGCCCTACAAATTCCAATTATCAGATTATTTCCATCAATTCCGTCTTACTGCACACGATCACGCGTTTTTCATGGCCGAAGGCGGCGGCCAGCGCGCGGCGTTTTTCGGCGTCCGCAGGGTCGCAGAGTACGGCGATCACGGTATAGCCCATCTCCCCCGATACGGAAAGCCGTGAGAGCATAAAGCTGACGCGCTCCACCGTATCCTCAGCAGAACCCTCGGACGAAAGCAGCAGCAGATGCCGTTCGTTCTTTTTCGGGCGGATGAGGCTCATGAGCAGCATATACGCCAGCGCCAGGCTCCCCCATACCGCCAAGATCGCTATGGCGGCGCACAACAAATTTTCAAGCATAAAAAGAAGCACCTCACAATAATATATGAGGCGCTTCCGGTTTGGTGCGAGCGGGACTGTAAGCCGGGTTCTGTCTTTTAAGACGGTCATCTATCTCGAATACGGATTGCTCCGTATCTCCAGCCACCCGTTAAAGTATAGGCCGAGCAAGCCACTTTGGTCGGTGTTGCTCCGGATAGGGTTTACAGGACACATACGTCTCCGTTGTGCCGGTGAGCTCTTACCTCGCCTTTCCACCCTTACCGAACGAATTCGGCGGTATATCTCTGTTGCACTTTCCCTTAAGGTCACCCTCGGCGGCCGTTAGCCGTTATCCTGCTCTGCGGAGCCCGGACTTTCCTCACAGCAAACGCTGCGCAACCGTCCATCCTGCTCGCAAAAACATTATAACGGAACAAAGGGAAAATGTCAATCAAAAAAAGCCGCCGCATCCGGCAGGATACGGCGGTGAAACAAAAACTTACAGGATGCCGCCCACTTGAACGATCAGGGGGGCGAAAACGAGGGAAACGATGGTCATCAGCTTGATAAGGATATTTATGGAGGGGCCGGAGGTATCCTTGCAGGGGTCGCCCACGGTATCGCCCACCACGGCAGCCTTATGGGCCTCGCTGCCCTTGCCGCCGTTGTGGCCGTCCTCGATGTACTTTTTGGCGTTATCCCACGCGCCGCCGGCGTTGGACATGAAGATGGCCAGCAGCACGCCGGAAACCAGCGCGCCCGCAAGCAGACCGCCGAGGGCCTCCGCCCCCAGCAGCAGGCCGACCGCAAGCGGAGCGATCACCGCCATGATGCCGGGCACCAGCATTTCCTTCAGGGCAGCGGTGGTGGAAATGGAAACGCAGGATTTATAATCGGGCTTGCCGGTGCCTTCCATGATGCCGGGAATGGTACGGAACTGACGGCGCACCTCTTCGATCATCTTATTGGCGGCCTTGGAAACGGAATCCATGGTGAGCGCCGAGAAGATGAATGGCAGCATGCCGCCCAGCAGCAGGCCGATGGTCACACGGAAATTGAGGATGCTCATACCCCCGGCAAGCTTCTCCATATCGAAGCCGATCTTGGCTGCGTTGGCGTAGCTGAAGAACAGCGCCAGCGCGGTAAGCGCCGCGGAACCGATGGCAAAGCCCTTACCCATGGCGGCGGTGGTGTTGCCCACGGCGTCCAGCTTATCGGTGATCTTGCGCACGCCCTCGTCGAGGCCGCTCATTTCGGCGATGCCGCCCGCGTTATCGGCAATGGGGCCGTAAGCGTCCACGGCCACGGTGATGCCGGTGGTGGAGAGCATGCCCACTGCTGCCAGCGCAATGCCGTAAAGGCCGGCGAAACGGTAAGAAACGTAAATGCCCACGCCGATGAGCAGGATCGGCACCACGGTAGAGCGCATACCCACGGCCATACCGCTGATCACGGTGGTGGCGGCGCCGGTTTCGCTCTGCTTGGCGATGCGCTTTACGAATTTATAATCGCCCGAGGTATAGATCTCGGTGAATACGCCGATGAGCAGACCGACCACAAGGCCGGCGATCACGGCGAAGGACTCCTTGAAGCCGCCGAAGAACAGCTTGCTGCCGCCCACGGCCGCCGCCACCACCAGCGCGGCGGAAACGTAGGAGCCCATTTTCAGGGCGGTGTGGGGGTTCGATTTATCGCTGCCCCGCACGAAGAAGGTGGCGATGATGGCGGCAAGGATGCCGCAGGCCGCGAGCACCAGCGGATAGAGCGCTGCCGCGCCCTCAAACGCGCCCTTGACGCCAACGCCCAGTGCGAGGGAAGAAACCAGCGCGCCCACGTAGCTTTCAAACAGGTCGGCGCCCATACCGGCCACGTCGCCCACGTTATCGCCCACGTTATCGGCGATCACGGCGGGGTTGCGGGGATCGTCCTCGGGGATGCCGGCTTCCACCTTGCCCACCAGGTCGGCGCCCACGTCGGCCGCCTTGGTATAGATACCGCCGCCCACACGGGCAAACAGCGCAATGGAGGAAGCGCCGAGGGAAAAGCCGGTGAGGATATCGGCGTTGCCGGTGAATATGTAGATCAGGGAGCAGCCCAGCAGGCCGAGGCCCACCACGCACATACCCATAACGGAGCCGCCGGAAAAGGCGACGGAAAGGGCCTTGTTCATGCCGCCGGTGCGGGCTGCGTTGGCGGTGCGCACGTTGGCCTTGGTGGCAACGAACATACCGAGATACCCGGCGATCACGGAAAACAGCGCGCCCACAAGGAAGCAGACGGCCGTAAGCCAGCTCTTCAGCGCAACGCCGATGAGCACAAACAGCGCAAGCACAAAGAAGATCAGGATTTTATATTCCGAAAACAGAAACGCCCTTGCGCCCCCCGCGATATCGGCGGAAATCTCTTTCATGCGGTCCGTGCCCGGGTCCGCCTTGGCGACCTTCAGCGTTTTGATGCAGGCGAACACCAGAGCCGCAACGGCCAGTGCAGGCGCAAGCCAAACGAGTTTTTCCATAAATTTTGCCTCCCTGAATTTGCTGCCCGAAGTAAATGAATCGGGGAAAGCAAGATGATATTTATATATTATAAATGATAATGAACGAAAAAGCAATTATTATTTTGCTGTTTTTGGTATTTTTTACGGTTTTTCCGTTTTTTATACAGAAAGCGTATTATTGCGCAAGCTCGGCAGCGAGCGCCGACACGGTTTCCTCAGGCAGGCCGCCCACGCGGGAGAACACGAGCTCCCCTTTTGCGTTCACGCCGATGGTCTGCGGGATGGAATAGAGCTGATAGGCGTTCGCCGCGCTGCCGGAAAGGTCGTAATACACCGGGAAGGAATAGCCGCTCTCCGCAACGTAGCGGGCGGCGCGCGCCTGCGTCTCGCTCTGGCCGTCCGCCAGGTCCACCATCAAAAATTCCACTTTATCGCCGTATTGCTTGAATGCCGCGTCAAAGTAAGGCAACTCCGCCTTGCAGGGCGGGCACCAGGAAGCCCAGAAATTGACGATCACGGGCTTGCCGATAAAATCGGAGAGCTTTACTTCTTCCCCATCTGCGTTATATACGGTAAAATCGGCGGCGAGCGAAGCCGGTTCAACAGATTCCGCAGTTTCATCCTCCGCCGGAGCGGAGGATGACGTACCCGGCAGAGGCACGGTTTTTGAAAGCTTGGGATACAGCACGGCTGCCGCGATCAGCAGCGCGGCGAGCGCGGCGGCAAGTACGATCCATAGCGTTTTCTTCTTCATAGATTATTTCTCCTTTCAGGCAAACAGCGACATCAGCTTTTCGATCAGCCCGCAGGCGGTCAATATACCCACAAGCACCAGAATGCCGCCGCTGATTTTTTTGATGATACCGTAGTGCGATTTGATTTTGGTGAACAGATCGGTAAGATGGCTCATGAGCAGCGCCGACAGA
>CAMVBR010000176.1 GCA_947165755.1 uncultured Clostridia bacterium | reverse complement strand
GGTTCTTTTCGCATCAGGCGGGGCATATCGCCGCCGCCCTGTGGTCCGCCGGGCGCACCGATCTCATCGGCAGCACGTTTCTTGCGTTCCACGTTTCCGGCGGCACCACCGAGGCCGTGCTGGTGCGGCCCGACGAAAAAAAGATCCTCCGCGCCGAGAAAAAGGCCGGTTCGCTCGATCTGAAGGCCGGGCAGGCCGTGGACCGGGTGGGCCGCATGCTGGGGCTGCCGTTTCCCGCAGGGGCGGCGCTGGATGCGCTCAGCCGCAAAAGCGAACGAAAATATAAGATCAAACCCAGCATGAAGGACGGCTCCTGCTCGCTCTCGGGGCTCGAAAACCGCTGCAAACAGATGGTTGACGCGGGCGAAGCCCCCGAAGACGTAGCCAACTACTGCATTTCCTATATCTGCGCCGCCCTCGCCGCCATGACGGATGCGCTGCTGGCGCAGTACGGGGATCTGCCGCTGGTGTTTTCCGGCGGGGTCACCTCCAACTCGCTTATGCGCGAGCGCTTTCGCGCCGCCTACGGGGCGGTGTTCGCCGAAAAGGGCCTTGCCTCCGATAACGCGGCGGGGCTTGCCTATTTAGGAACGTTATAACATGAATTTACCGGTCATTACCGTATCACAACTCAATCTCTATATCAAAAAGCTGTTCGATTCCGATCTCACCTTCTCCAGTGTGATCTTATCGGGCGAGATCTCGAACCTTTCGCCCCACTACCGCAGCGGGCACCTCTATTTTTCGCTGAAGGACGACGCGAGCAGCGTGAAGGCGGTCATGTTCGCGCGGGAGGCCTCACGCCTGCGCTTCCGCCCCGAAAACGGCATGAAGGTGCTGGCCGTGGGCAGGGTGAGCGTGTTCGAGCGGGACGGCGTTTATCAGCTTTACGTAAAGGATCTGCAGCCCGACGGGGCGGGCGCGCTGGCCGTGGCCTTTGAGCAGCTCAAAAAACGGCTGGAGGCCAAGGGCCTGTTCGACCCGCGCCATAAGCGTCCGCTGCCGCCCTTCCCGAAAAGGATCGGCGTGATCACCTCGCCGGGCGGCGCGGCGCTGCAGGATATACTGAATATCATCGGCCGCCGCTACCCGCTTTGCGAGGTCATCGTGGCGGGCGTCACCGTGCAGGGCAATACGGCGGCGGGCGAGATCATAGAGGCCATCGAGGCCTTCAACCGCAAAAAGCTTGCGGACGTGCTCATCGTGGGCCGCGGGGGCGGCAGCGCCGAGGATCTTTGGTGCTTCAACGACGAGCTTCTGGCCCACGCCATTTATAACAGCGCCATCCCGGTGATCAGCGCGGTGGGGCACGAGACGGATTTTACCATCGCCGATTTCGTGAGCGATGTGCGCGCCCCCACGCCCAGCGCGGCGGCGGAGCTGGCCACGCCCGATATTGCCGAGCTTACCTACCGGCTCGATGCGCTCGAGCGCCGTATGACCGTGCTGGCCGCAAAGGGCCTGAAGGAACGTAAGCTGCGGCTGGAGCAGATCCTTGCCCGCCGCTCCTTTACCGACGCCGCCCGGTTCTTCGACGCCGATAAACGGCGTATTGCGGATCTCACGCTCTCGCTCGCCCGCAGAACGGAACAAAATATCAAAAACGAAGCGGAGCGGCTGCGCGCCGCCGACCGCAGGCTGCAAACGAAGATCGGCGGCGTTCTCACCGCCGAAAAGGTGCGCTTTACCGCCGACGTGACCGCGCTCAGAAAGCTGAACCCGCTGGACGTGCTTACCCGCGGCTTTGCCGTGGTGGAAAAAGAGGGGGCCGTACATACGGGCGTGGGGGCGCTTTCGCCCGGGGACGAGATCGCCGTGCGCATGGCGGACGGCACGCTGATCGGCGAAGTGAAGGAAATCAGGAAAGGAAATAAAAATGGAACCCATGCAGTATGAAACGGCGGTCAAACGCCTGGAGGAGATCGTGGCCCTGCTCGAAAAGGGCGGGCAGACCTTGGATGAATCGGTGCGGCTCTTTGAAGAGGGCGCCACCCTTGCCGCCTTCTGCAACAAGGCCCTGAAGGAAGCGGAGCTCAAGATCACAAAGCTCAGCGAAGCGGGGGATGAGAACGATGGCTGACGCGCTCTTCACCGAAATGCTGCAGTCCGTGGAGCGGGCCGTAACGGAAAACGCCCCCCGCGCCGAGGGGCTGCTTGCCCCCGTGCGCGATATGCTTCTCTATTCGCTCGAAAGCGGCGGCAAGCGCGTGCGCCCGCTCCTTGCGCTGCTGTTCTGCGACGCCGCCGGGGGCGACTGGCAAAACGCGCTGCCCTTCGCCTGCGCCGTGGAATACGTGCATACCTATTCGCTGATCCACGACGACCTTCCCTGTATGGATAACGACGATTTCCGCCGCGGAAGGCCCTCGTCCCATAAGCAGTTCGGCGAGGCCAACGCCCTTTTGGCAGGGGACGCGCTCCTCACCCACGCCTTTTACCTGATCGCCGCGGGCGAGGGGAACGTATCTCCCGCGCAGCGTGTGAGGGCCGCAAAGGAGCTCTCCCGCCTTGCGGGGGCGGAGGGCATGGTGGGCGGCCAGTATATCGACCTTGCCTACGAAAACAAAGAAGCCGGCGGCGAGGTGCTTTTCGCCATGGACCGGCTCAAAACCGCCTGCCTGATCGAGGCGGCCTGCGTCATGGGCTGCATCGCGGCGGGGGCCGACGAAGAAAAAATAAACGCCGCCCGCGATTTCGCGGTCAATTTAGGGCTGGCGTTCCAGATCAAGGACGATCTGCTGGAATATAACGACGAAGCGAACAGCGACGTAAAGAACGGCAAATCCACCTACGTATCGGTATTCGGCTTTGAAAAGGCCGAGGCGCTCACCGCGCAGTTCACCGAAAAGGCCGTGGCCGCGCTGGGCGCCTTCGGGGAAAACGGAGAAGCGCTGCGCACGTTCGCCGGAAAATTGCTGAACAGGACCAAGTGAGTTCTGTCGGAGGAAAGAATTGGAATATAAGTATCTCTCAAAAATAAAATCGCCCGAAGATCTCAGGGCACTGGACGCATCCGTGCTGCCCGCGCTCGCCGAAGAGATCCGCGATAAGATGATCCGCACGGTTTCCGTGAGCGGCGGGCATCTGGCGTCCAATTTAGGCGTGGTGGAGCTCACCATCGCCCTGCACCGCGTGTTTCACTCGCCCGAGGATAAGATCGTGTGGGACGTGGGTCACCAGTGCTACCCGCATAAGCTGCTCACGGGCCGCTATGATCGATTCGATACGCTGCGCGGGCCGGAGGGCATCTCCGGCTTTACCCGCCGCTACGAGAGCGAGCACGATATCTTCTCGGGCGGGCATTCCAGCGTGGCGCTTTCGGCCGCCTACGGCATCGCCGAGGCCAATAAGCTCAGCGGCAGCAAAAACTACACCGTGGCCGTGGTGGGGGACGGTGCCTTTACCGGCGGCATGGTATACGAGGCCCTCAACAACGCCGGGCATTCGGGCAAGGGCACAAAGCTGATCGTGATCCTGAACGAAAACGAGATGTCCATCTCCAAAAACGTGGGGTCGCTCGCCAAGTATTTCGCCACGATCCGCGCCAATCCCCGCTATTTCCGGCTCAAGGCCAAAACCGAAAACGTGCTCAACCACATCCCCGTGATCGGCCGCAGGCTGGCAAAGGCGCTCTTCAACCTGAAAACCAGCCTGAAAAACAGGATCTACAAAAGCACCCTGTTCGAGGATATGGGCTTTCGCTATATCGGGCCCATCAACGGCCATTCCATCCCCAACCTTACGGACGCGCTTTTGGGCGCGGTGGAGGCCGATTACCCGGTGCTGCTGCATATCACCACCGTAAAGGGCAAGGGCTACGAGCTGGCCGAGCAGAACCCCGAGATCTTCCACGGCATTTCGGCCTTCAATATTGAAACCGGCGAGAAAAAGCTCTCCGGCGTCAGCTTTTCCGATACCTTCGGCGCGTTCCTTCGCAACGCCGCCGTGAACGATAAACGTATTTGCGCCGTTACCGCCGCCATGGCGCTGGGCACGGGGCTGGAGGGCTTTCAAAAAGAATTTCCGAAGCGCTTCTTCGATGTAGGTATCGCCGAGCAGCACGCGGTCACCTTTGCCGCGGGGCTTGCCCGGGGCGGTATGCTGCCGGTGGTTGCCATCTACTCCACCTTTTTGCAGCGGGCCTACGATCAGATCATACACGACTGCGCCATGCAGCAGCTCAAGATCGTGTTCGCCGTGGACCGCGCCGGGTTCGTGGGGGACGACGGGGAATCGCACCACGGCCTGTTCGACGCGGCGTTCCTCAACTCCATCCCCGATATCACCGTGTTCGCCCCCGCGAATTTCGAGGAGCTCGAAAGCTGCCTGTATCAGGCGCTGTATAAGGCCGAGGGCAGCGTGGCGGTGCGCTACCCCCGGGGCGTGGAGCCGAAGCTCCCGACCGATTACAAATATATGGGCGGCGGCTGGCAATGCTACGGCGACGACGCCGCCGAGATCGCCCTCGTCACCTACGGCCGCTGCTTTGCCGAGGCCGCCGCTGCCAAAGCGCTGCTGGAGGAAAAAGGCGTGAGGGCAAAGGTGGTCAAGCTCGCGCAGATCAAGCCCGTGCCCAAGGAGGCGGTGAAGTGCGCCATGGGCGCAGACCGCGTGTATTTCTTTGAGGAAGGGCAGCGCTTCGGCGGCATCGGCGAAACCTTCGCCGATAAGCTGTTCAAATACGGCTACCGCGGGGCCTACCGCAATACGGGCGTGGAAGGGCAGTTCGCCGTGCAGAACACCGTGGCGGGGCTGTTGAAGCTGTATCATCTGGACGCCGCCGGCATGGCGGATACCGTTTTGAAAGAGATCGCATTATGACGGAAAAGAAACGTTTGGATCTGTACCTCTTTGAGGGGAATTTATTCGAGAGCCGCGAGAAGGCCCGCGCCGCCATCATGGCGGGGCAGGTATACGTGAACGGCCAAAAGGCCATGAAGCCCGGCGATACCGTAAAGCCCGCCGACAGCGTTGAGGTGCGGGGCGGCGCGGAGTTCGTGAGCCGGGGCGGGCACAAGCTGAAAAAGGCATTGGCGGTGTTTTCGCCGGATCTGCGGGAGAAGACCTGCATGGATATCGGCGCTTCCACCGGCGGCTTTACCGACTGTATGCTGCAAAACGGCGCGAAAAAGGTGTACGCCGTGGACGTGGGCTACGGGCAGCTGGCGTGGAAGCTGCGCAGCGACCCCCGCGTGGTCAATTTAGAGCGCACCAATATCCGCTACCTCACCCACGAGCAGGTGCCGGAGCCGTTGGATTTCGCCAGCGTGGACGTGGCCTTTATTTCGCTGAAGCTCGTGCTGCCGGTGGCATACGAATTTCTCGCCGATACCGGCGCGTGCGTGTGCCTTATAAAGCCGCAGTTTGAGGCGGGCCGCGAAAAGGTGGGCAAAAAGGGCGTGGTGCGCG
>CAMVBR010000175.1 GCA_947165755.1 uncultured Clostridia bacterium | reverse complement strand
AACCGTAGCCTTCGCGCCAGAATACAGGAGGATCCATTCGCGTAGCGTTTTACAGCACGGGATCTTTGCGATCAAAGCGCCGGTTCCCTGCCAGTCATTGTCCTGAACCTGAAGGTTTTCGCAGTATGCGCCGAAATAAAGGGAGTTGCCGGGGCGGTCGGCTTTTACGACGTTGTCCGCAAAACGGAACCCATTCACGTTGGAAGCGTTCACAACTCTGCCCGGGAACGCCGTAAACGTGTTATCGACGATCTCAATATTCTCAAACGCATAACCGTCCGCCGGTCCGCCGTTCAGATTCGTCGAAAGCGTTATGACCTCGCTGTTTTCTCCCACGACGCAGTTTTCAAAGGTGTTGCCTCGTATTTCAAGGGTGTTGACGCCCGTGCCTTCCTGCCACAGATCGGGAATGATATCCACAACCACCTTGATCGCCTGCATCTGCGTCTTGTAAAAGTGATTGTTCTCACACAGCCCGCACGAGGATTGGAGCAGGAATCCGCGGGCGCGGTTTTCGTGGATAAAATTGTTTCTAAGTACGTAGCCGCTGCTGTCCGCGGCGGTGTTGATCGCTATGTATCCGGGGTGGATCTTATCGGAAACGTCGCGGTCAAACCGAACGGTTTTGATCGTACCGGAAGAATCGGCATCCGCAATGACGGCGGAGAAATCCGGGATGTCCTGAAACGACTCATCCTTGAAACGCAGGGAGTCGCCGATGAAAAGCCTGAACGCGGAGGCGTACAGCTTCACGGTATCTCCGGAAACGGATTCGATGTACCCCAATCCGTCGTGCACGTTCAGCGCATCGTCGCCCTGACGGCTGATATCGCAGCCTTCCACACGGAAACGTCCGTTGGTATTGGCGATATGGATCGCATCGGCGGCAGTCGAAACGTGTGCTCCGGTTTTATCATTCGGGTCAACGCCGATATATGTGTCGAGCAGCTGGAAATGAGATGCGCCAAAGCCGAAAACAAAGAAGCCGCCCGTGCCGCCGTAGATCTTCATATCGCTGAAGGTGATATGGGAGCTGTTTTCCGTGCGGATACCCTCGCCGTCGTAGACGTGGTGGCGCAGGATATATGTTTCGCCGTCGTCAAAGCCGTCCATACAGCCGTCGTGCGTCACGCGCAGCACGTTGGACGAAACCTTTACGACGCTTTTGATTGGGTTATCCAGCCTATATAAATAGACTTCTTTTTCGCTGCCCGACGCCCCGAAGGTCAGTGACTGCGGATCGCACTGGGTCACAGCCTTGATCGCCATGGATTCGTCCGCGTCCGTCTTTTCAAAGAAACAGAAATCCAGTGTATGCGCGCGCGGATCGGCGTTTTGAATTCTGATGACGTCGTCGATCGGATCGTTCACCCGGTCGTGGTCGATTGTAAGCCCATGGATCTCAAGACCGTCGCAGTCCGTAATCAGGATTTGTCTGCCGGGGCTACAGAAGATGAACTCCGCGCCCTCGCCCTCGATGAATACGTTGTGCAGTCCGGAGAGGACAATCTTCTCGGTCTGCGTAAAACGATAGACGCCGGGAGGGATAACGAGCTTTGTATCGGGATGTGCGCCGCAGTATGCAAGCGCGTCTATAAAGGCTTGCGTATTATCCGCGACGGTCTCGCCCATACCGAACGTATCTGCGCTTACAGATGTCAGGGCGTCGCTTTTCGGGCGTTGGATATAGAACCGGCTGCCCGCAGCGCCGTATATCGTGTCAAACATCTGATATGGCGAACACTCGGGCTCATCTTCGGTCAGAATGATTTTCGCAGGAACTTCCGGCGGTGGACTGATGCGTATTAGCAGCAGCGCGAAGGGCAAAAGAAGAAGAGAAAACAAACGTTGCAGCATTTATGCGCTCACCGTCCTTGTTACGTTTCTATGCTTATCATACCAAAAGTGCTTTGTTATTGCAGCGGAATGTAGCTCTGTTCCCGCTTTCGGATGATTTTTACCACCAGGGCTGGCAGTTGAACAGCAGCGCCACCGCCGTCGAGCAGCCGAACACGTTGTAATCCTTGTCCTCCTCGGTCTGCCAGGCCCAGTCTGTCCAGATGATATTCTGCGAGTTGCGGTGATTGTAGGCGGCGTCGGCGTGCCGCTGAAGCCACTCGAAGGCCTCAAAATCCGCTTTGTACTGCGCGTAGCGGTAAAGCCAGCGGGTCAATATCCCCTTGAAGCCGTCGATGTCGAATTCGTTACGCCGTTCCCAGTCGAAGATCCCCTCGGTATTGTGCCCCATCCCGTGCAGGGTGTAGTATTGCGCCAGGTCCGCGTAGTCGAGATACTTTTGGTCGCCGTATTTCTCGTGCAGGTACATGCACGCGCCGATGAACGTGCCCTGGGTATAGGTAAAATTCCAGGTGTCCTTGTGTTCGTCCGTAATCCAGTACAGGTCGTACACCCTTCCGTCCTCATGGTCAAACAGCTCTTTTATGGTCCAGTCCATGATCTGAACGGCCTTTTCGTAGTAATCGTCGCAGCGCAGATACTTGCCCAGCAGACACGCCGCGATGGCCGCGGGGCACTGCACGCAGGAGGCCTTGTTGACCGGATCCTCCATGTTGCCCAGCAGCCCGCCGCCCAGGTCCTCCGACCAGCCGCGCCGGAACATCATATCGAAATTCCGTTTGGCGATGGTCAGGTAACGCAGCGTGCCCGTGTTCTGATACAGACGGCACAGGGCGATCGTGCCCCAGGCGATATCGTCGTTATACGGATTGGATTCCCACGAGGCGAACAGGTTTCCCGCGTCAAGATAACTGTTTGCGGCGGTTGTTTCGGCATAACCGAGATAGGTCTTGTTTCCGGTCTGCTCGTAGGCGTCGATGAACGTCTCGATGATCTCCGCGTCGCTCCAGAAGCAGGAGCCCTCCAGCCGGCCGTCGTCATAAAACCTGTCGATAAACGCCGCCATGATGGTATCGCCCATTTCCCGGTAGGAAAGGCCCGTCGCCCGGCTCACCTCACGGTCGTCGGGCCAGAAGGCGTACGGGTCCGCCGGCAGATTGCCTTTCAAAATCGCGTCGTAATACGCCGTGCATAAAAACGCGGAGGCCACGCCGTCCTGCGCCAGCAGCTCGGTGTGGTTTTCCGGATCGGAAGCGCCGGAGCAGAAGAACGGGTCGTAAAAGCCGTTTTCGTCCTTTGTCAGCAGCACCTTTCGCAGCACCGCCTTCATATGCTCCATCGGCGACTGGTCCTTCAGGGGGTCGACGGTATAATACTTCTCATAGGCCCGGGCCAGCCAGCCCACGCACCAGGCCTTGAAGATGGGGTTGGCGTTCATGGAGATATCCGCGGTCCCGTCCTCGTTTTCCGTCTCGCGGAACATCAGCGGGATCGTCGCGTTCACCGTGGCCGAGGTGAGATCGTAGTATTCCTTTTCCCCCGTGATTTCGTACAGCAGGCAGCCGGCGTAGATCATCGTCGCCTGGTTGTAGCTCCCGGTCCATTCGTTCTTCCTGCCGGAAGCAACCTCGATTTTGTCGATGAACAGGTCGTTTTTCCGCATGGCGGCGTTCATCCAATCGTAGATCATCTTACCCTTTTCCAGGTATGCCTCATCCCCGGTAAGCTGATACGCCAAAAGGAAGGCGATGGCGGCGGGGCCGTTGGCGCAGGCGTTTTTGCTGGTGTAATCCGAGGACCAGTAAACGCCGCCGCCAAGCGCGTCGTCCCAGCCGGTCCAGATGAATTCCAGATTGGCAAGCGCCGCCTTCAGCAGACGGGAATCACGCAGCTGGCGGCTGCCCAGCAGCAGCTGAATGCACACCCACTCGTTGTCGTCGTAATAATAGTCGCCCGCGTTGCCGGCGGAGGCGTTATAATAGGACATGCCTTCATATGATGCCTCCGGCGTTTCGACCACGGCGTTTTTGACAAGATATTTCTCAAGGACGTTCGTAAGCGAGTCCCGGCAGGCGGCCTTCAGCTTGGCGCTGTAAGGGAACAGGCGGCAGGCGTCCGACAGGTTTTCTATCATGGAGGCGACAGGCCAAACGTGGGGGGCGTCTCCGTTGCCCATATGCTCCTTGAATTCGTGCGCCAAGGGATCGTAGCTTTTGGAAAGGATCCGCGTCGTCAGGGCATATCCCGCGGCGGCAAACTCATTTTTCGCCACCTCACCCGCCTGCTTCACGGAATGGCCGCCGTACAACGGCCCCGCGAACAGAAACAGAACGATACTCAAAAGCAATGACATCAGTTTGGTGCTTAACATCAGAATTCCTCCCTTTCCCTTCCAGTTTTTTTCATTATAACAAAAAAAAGACATCTATTGCAATCCATTACAAAAAAAATACAGTCGCGGCATAATGAAAAAGCGCCTTTGTCGGTTGACAAAAACGCCTTTTCTTGGCAAGTATGTGCGTGGTCATGGACTTGTTCTCCAGAAAAATCGTTGGATACAAACTGTCAGATAAGGCTGACGCCTCATTCGTTGCGGAAACCGCGCATGAAGCATAGGTATTGAATAATTCTAGCAGAGATGCTATAATGAATCCATACCAATCGGCGTTTTTGCGGGTAACTCCGTGTGCGGGTATAAAAAACGGAGGAATCATTATGAAAAAGATTACTGCTCTATTCATCGTTTTTGCATTAACGATCGGTTTTTCCGTACCGGTCTGCTTTGCGCGTGAAACACCTGCGCCGGTCATCGTAAACACGGTTTATCCTACGCAGGACGCTGTCGTCGCCGATATCATCGCCACCGAGGCGCCGTATTATGTTGACAGCACCGGGCAAACGGACTGCACGGCAGGGCTGCAGCGCGCGCTGGATGATTGCGCACGCAGCGGCGGCGGGACCGTCTTCCTGCCCGCCGGCCGCTATCTGATCACCGGCCATCTCTATATCCGGCCCTTCGTGACGCTGCGGGGCGACTGGCAGGACCCCGACGAAGGGACGGATTACGGCACCGTGATCGTCGCCCGGCCGGAGAGCACGGAGGAAAAGACCCCCGCCCTGTTCGACGTGGGCGGCAGCGCCGGCGCGGTGGGCTTGACCGTATGGTACCCGGATCAGTCCATCGACGACGTGAAGCCGTACCCCTACACGTTTTACGTGAACGGTAAGCGGGACTATATGCTCCACACGCTGAAAAATATCACGCTGCTGAATTCCTACCGGGGGATCGGCTTATGCTCCCTCTGCGAGGAGGGCGTGTACCAATGCCACGAGATGACCACGCTGGAAAACGTGAAGGGGACCTGCCTGAAGGAAGGGCTCAACTCCTACAACTCCGCGGACGTGGACGTCTACAAAACCGTATCTATCGAGAACCGTTACTGGACCGAGGCCGGGGAGGCCTACAACGCGCCGCCGGCCGAAGCGCTGAAGGCGTATACCCGTCAGAACGCCACCGGCTTCGTGCTGGGGGATCTGGAATGGCCGGAGATTTCCGACGTGAGGATCAGCGACTGCG
>CAMVBR010000174.1 GCA_947165755.1 uncultured Clostridia bacterium | reverse complement strand
CGATATCTACTGGCTGCCCGATTGCTTCGGCTTTACCGCCGCCCTGCCGCAGATCATTAAAAGAAGCGGCATGAAATATTTCTTCACTTCAAAACTGAACGGCAACGATACCAACGAATTCCCCGTGTCCGTGTTCCGCTGGCGTTCCCACTCCGGCGACGAGGTGCTGGCCTATATGCAGAAGATGAGCTACAACGGCGAGGCGGACGCCCTCTACGTAACGGACGTGCGCAAAAAGAACCGGCAGGCCGACCTTGTGGACGAGACCCTCGGCTGCTTCGGCTACGGCGACGGGGGCGGCGGCTGCACCTACCGCATGGTGGAACGCCTGCGCCGCTACGAAAAGCTGCCGGGCATGCCCCGTGTGAAGAACGGCACGGCGGGGGAGTTCTTCCGCGCCGCAGAACAGGCTTGGGCTGACCTTCCCGTTTGGGACGGCGAAATGTATTACGAAAACCACCGCGGCACCTTCACGAGCCAGGCCTTTGTGAAGGAAAACAACCGCAAAGGCGAGTTCCTCATGCGCGATCTCGAGCTCTTGGGCGTGCTTTCGGGCGGGTACGACAAAGAGAAATACGAGGCCCTCTGGCGGGTGCTGCTCACCAATCAGTTCCACGATATCCTGCCCGGCTCCTCCATTCACGAGGTGTTTGAGAATACCCGCAAAGAATACGCCGCCTTCCGCGCCGAGGCCGAAGGGATGAAAGGGGAGCTGCTCAAGGCTCTCAGCGCCCCCGTGGCCGGGGAAAACAGCGTGGTGGTTTGGAACCTGCTGCCCCGGCCCGTATCCGGCCCCGTTTCGGTGCGCGTGCCCGCGGGCTTTGCGGGGGTGGAGGGCGCCGCCGCTGCGGTGAAGGACGGCGTTCTCACCTTTATTGCCGAAGCCGTGCCCCCCGTGGGCTGCAAGCGGTATGAGCTGACTGCGGAGGCTTCTCCCGCGCCCGTTGTAACGGCCGCCCCCGATCTGCTTGAAAACGAATTTCTGCGCGTGCGCATCGCCCCCAACGGCGATCTTGTGTCCGTTTACGATAAAGAAGCGGGCAGGGAAGTCCTCTCCGCTCCCGGCAACCGGCTGAGCATCTCCCACGATAAGCCCATCCACGAGAGCGCGTGGAATCTGGAAAAGGATTATCAGCTTCACATGGATTACCTCGATACGGCGGACGTGGAGGTGCTGGAGCATAGCCCCGTGCGCGGCGCGGTGAAGGTCACCCGCCGGTACCACGCTTCCGTGATCACGCAGGTATACGCCCTGTACGCCGGTGCGCGGCGGTTTGATTTTGAAACGAGCGTGGATTGGGCGGAGCGCGAAAAGGTGCTCAAGGCCGAATTCCCCGTGGACGTGCGCGCCCGCTATTCCACCTACCACGCAGCCCACGGCGCCGTGGAGCGGCCCACCTTCGCCAATAACCCCTACGAAACGGCCATGTTCGAGTGCTGCGCCCACCAGTGGGTGGATCTCAGTGAGAGCGATTACGGCGTCGCCTTACTCAACAACTGCAAATACGGCCACGATATTGCCGATAACCGCATGCGCATCACTCTCATGCGCGGGCCCGTATGTCCCGATCCCAAGGGCGATATCGGGGCGCAGGATTTCGTTTACAGCCTGTATCCCCACGCCGGCGGCTGGAGCGAGGCGCACGTGGGAGAAGAAGCCCGCAGGCTGAACCAGCCCCTTACGGCCGTATTTTGCCCCGCGGGCGACGCCGCCGCACCCGAACGCTCGTATCTTGCCGTGACCGCCGAAAACGTGACGCTGGAAGCCTTCAAGGCCGCCGAGGACGGAAACGGCTGCATCCTCCGCTTCAACGAGACGGAGCGCCGCCATACGCAAGCCGCCGTTTCGCTGCCCTTCGCCCCCGCGAAGGTATATGAAACGAACCTGATGGAGGAAAACGAAAGGGAAGTCCCCTTCACGGACGCCGGCTTCGCGTTCACCCTGAAGCCCTTCGAGGTGAAAACCTTCCGCGTCATACTTACGGAAAAGGAGAGCCCTGCGATTTTGTAAAAAAGAACGGCGTTTGTGTAAATTATACAAATGTCATTTGCTCAGCTTGTGTGTATCGCCTGAAATTCCCGCTTTGCGAGACAGATTTTCGCTCTGCGGGGTGGCTTTTTTACTGACGGTTTTGTAGAGTGAAAGCGCAGGGCGACAAAAATGCCCCGCAATTTCAAACAGGAGGCTTTCAAATGAATACATCGACCATGGGGCAGTTTCTGGCAGCCCTCAGAAAAGCAAACGGCATGACGCAGCAGGAGGTGGCCGACCGGCTGAACGTATCCAATAAGGCGGTCAGCCGCTGGGAGCGGGATGAATGCGCCCCCGATATCACCCTGATCCCCGCGCTGGCGGAGATGTTCGGCGTAACCTGCGATGAGCTGCTGCGGGGCGAGCGCATTTTAACCGAAGAAAAGCAGGAAAAGGCCGCGCCCCGCACCGAAAAACAGGCGTCGGTCCTCATCAACCGTACCCTTTCCGAATTTCAAACCCTGAATATCCTTTCCATCGCCCTGTCCGCGATCGGTCTTATTTGCATGCTTGGTATTTCTTACGGGGTTTACCGTCCCGTGATCGGCTTTGCCGTGCTGCTCATTTTCGTGTCGGCTGCCGTTATGCTGGCGCTGATCGCAAGAAACAAGCCGAAGGCCGCGGCGGCGAGCGACGTTTTCGATTCCGCACCTGCAAATGCGCAGGCTGAATTCCGCGCAAAGATCGGCAGTACGTCTTTTAACGCGCTGTTTACAGCAATCGCGGTGGTGGTATGCGCGCTGCCGCTGATGCTCAGGTTGGAAGACGGTTACAGCGTGATCTGGTTTGAGGATTATATGCGCATGCTGGCGTTCTGCCTGATGGGGCTCATGTGTGTGTATTTGGCGGGAAAGCCCGCTTTGGTAAGATCGCTTTCCTGCAAAGGCAGGCCCGCGCTTACGGACGCCGAAAAAACAAGGCGCAGGCTGAACGTCCTGCAGCTCGGCAGCACGGTTTCCGGCGCGCTGCTTATGGGCATATCCACGTATATCGATACCCCGCTTGAAAAGACCCCGTGGGCTTGCGGCGCTCTCATGCTTGGCGGGCTTGCGCTTCCGGCCGCAGGCATCGTATGCTTTATCGTTCTGTTCGTACGCCGCAAGGCGGAACGCAGAACGCTGCTGATTCCGGGGGTGCGCAATATCCTGCTGATCCTGCCCTTCGCGCTCGCGGGCATGTCGCACGGTGTCGCGTTTTCATCCAGCGGCGGCCGCTATGACCTGTGGAACCACACCTATCTCTGGGTTGCCCTGATTTTGGCATTGGCGATTTTGCTGCTTGGCATGGTTGCCCAAAGGGTGACGGAAAAAAGAAATATGAATAATAAAGACTGAATCAGAACGATCCGATCCCCCCTTGCGGCGATCGGATCGATTTTTTCGGAATACTTTATCTGCCCCTTGGATTCAGAAAAATCGCATCTGCGGCGCACCGGGAAATGGTTTTGAAAAGCTGTTTTCTGCACCCGCGCCCGCCGTTTTCCACAGTCCCGGAAAGGCCCCGAGACGAACCGTTCCCCGCCAAACGAGACGAACTGTTCCCCACCAAAAAAACCTTGACAATATTTCTCTTTGCGAGTATACTTCTATTTGATATGCCGGTGTGGCGGAATTGGCAGACGCAAGGGACTTAAAATCAAGTCTGTTTTTCGGAAGCAAAAATGCCGAAAACCGTTGATATATAAGGGTTTTATCTCTTCGTATTTCTACATTTTTTCGTGTGCACCTCCAAAAAGCACCTCCATTTCTGCAAAGTTTTTCCAAACCGATTTTTTACTTGCCCGTTGAGCGCTTCGCGTTCACTTCAAAATTTAATCATTTGCTGGTGTGGCGGAATTGGCAGACGCCCGAGACTTAAAATCTCGTTCAAGCAATTGAGTACCGGTTCGATCCCGGTCACCAGCACCATCGCAAAGCCCCGAAAGCCCTTGTTTTATGCGGTTTTCGGGGCTTTTACCTTCAATAAATCCTGTATCGCAGACATTGCAAAAAATCGTCGTTATCTGCTGTTTTTGATTTTTTGGAGGTGTTCACAAATACTGAGAACCGTTGATATTACGTGTTCTTTTGTACTTTGGAAGGTTTGTCGGAGGTGTCCTGCGATACCCTATTTCGCTTAATTTGTCAGAATTCCAAGAATGGCATTTGCCGAATCGACCTTGGAACTGAAATCGAGATGGGTATAGATATTGGACGTGGTGGAGATATTACTGTGCCCGAGCCACATCTGAATATCCTTGAGCGCTACGCCGTTTGCGTAAAGAAGCGTCGCGCACGAATGCCGCAGATCGTGGAACCGAATACGCCTGAGACCATTGCTTTCAAGGAACTTCGGGAAACGATCTGACAGATAACCGGGTTTCATGAGATTCCCGAGCTGATCCACATACACGTATTCCAAATATTCCTTGTTGTAGCTTCTGCCGCACAGCGCGCGGTTCGCTTCCTGCGCCCGTTTCATGTTTTTCAGCATTTCCTCCACGGGAGGCACCAGCGGCAGCGAGCGGAGACTTGATTTCGTCTTTGGCGTGTTTCTCTGCACCAGCGTCTGCTTGCCGTCAACAAGCGCCTCGGTCACAACGCTCTGGATCGTGATCTTTTTCAAATCAAAATCGATCGCTTTCCATTTCAGTCCAACCACTTCTTCGCGCCGCAGCCCGTAAAAAGCCGCCATAATAACCGCAAACTCAAGATTCGTGCCTTTTGCTGCTTCGAATAAAGCTTCCAGTTCTTCCCGATTGTACGGAGAAGTTTCAAAAGCCTGCTTTTTTGGACGGACGATCATATCCGAAGGATTGAATGAGATCAGCCCGGTTCGATAAGCGTGCTTCAGCGCCTTGTGGATGTTCGCGTGCCTGTGAAGTACGGTATTTGCTGTCAGATGATTCACCTTCATTTCGTAGGTGTAATAATCCTGAATCATTTTCGGCGTGACCTCCGAAAGCTTCAAACCGGGATGCGTTTTGTCAAAATACGGAATGATCCTTCTTTTGATGCCCAGCTCATAAGCGGAGAAGGTAGTAACCTCAACGCTCGGTCGTATCATCTCCAACCAATCCGAAAGGTATGCCGAAAAGGTGATTTCCTCTTTCGGCTGCACCTTCGCCGTATGCGCTTCGTTCAACTGTCTTTGGGTTTCTGCCTTCAGCTCCGATAACATCTTTTCAGCCTTCTTTTTGTTTCCCTTCACGGGCAGACCGGTGGAACGAAGAAGGCTTTTCTTTTTTCCGTCCGCACCGGGGAAACTGATTGACATATACCATGTCCCGTATAATTCTCTGAGATGTCCTGCTACCATTTAATACTCCTTTCTTGTAGCGTGTATTCATCTGCCGTCATCGCGGATATTCTATCACAAATACCCGCGAGAGGCAAATGTGCGGCAACGTTTATCACACGGGATTTTACG
>CAMVBR010000173.1 GCA_947165755.1 uncultured Clostridia bacterium | reverse complement strand
ATCTTTTGTGAAATCGCCGTGCTTTTCCGCCATGCCGATATATTCCATACCGCCCCCACGGCCGTTGTACCAGATACGCCAAAGGTCCTTCGTTTTATCATAGAGCGCAGAGGGCTTATAGCAGGCGTCCGCGTCCCAGGCGCCGGCAGTCGGCGCAATCAGTGGATTGTGCCTGCAGCGGTGAAAGTTCGTGACGCCGTCTGCGGAATATGCCGCACAGATACAGGCGGTATGAATATCCTTGTAGCCGATATAGAATACTATATATCCGAGCTCCGGATGCGGCAGCACCTGACAGCCGCCGATACGGTTCTGTTCGTATTCCTTTGTGGGATTTTTTTCCATGATCGGATTCAGGGGCGATTTTTCCCAGTGAATTCCGTCGGGGCTCTCCGCATAGCAAAGCACGTTCGGCTCATACGTTTCGCCGGCGCTGTACCACATACGGTATCTGCCGTTTTCAAAAAGAACGCAGGGATTCATCACGGATTCGCCCTCAAAGTCGCTTTCAGGGCGCAGGACAGGCAGGGCGGAAACGCGGTGAAACGTATGTCCGTCCCTGCTCTCGGCAACGCCGATGCAGCTGTTGCCGTGCGCCTGACCGGTGTACCACATTTTGTATTCGTCGCCGATTTTCAATACGCAGTTGCGGTTGACCAAATCCTCCCAACCGGAAGCTTCGTCCGGCGCGAGCGTGGTAACCGGGTCTGTCCAGCGGATGCCGTTTTCGGAAAAGGAGACGGACAGCGCGTTGTTTTTTCTGGTTGAAAGATCCATGCGAAGCCTGCCGTCCGGCAGCGCCGTCAGATAGACGTCAAACAGCGTTCCGAGTTCAGGATTGCCGAAGATAGGATTGTTTTGATACTTTTGAAACATAGGAACAACCTCCCGTAAAAGGAAATGAATATCTTTGGGTAAACAGTATCCTTCCTGCCTGTTATACGCTTCCGCGATATTGTTATTATTATAGCACCGGAAGGGCAAGAGTTCAAGCACAAAACAGGCGGAGCCGATCTGGCGCTGCCTGTTTTACTTATAGCCCGCCGGAAAGGGCTTTCATGCAATTGTTTCCGGGTTCTTGCTTTTTCGCCCGATATCCTGTATAGTAATATCGGCTGCCTGTATCGGCGAGAAACCGCTTGAAACAAAAAAAGGACGCGGCGGCTGCCGCATCCCTGCCGCTATCAAACAGAAATCGGAGAAAACGGAAATGAAACTCACTATGCTCGGCACGGGTAACGCGCTGGTCACCGAATGCTATAACACGTGCTTTTTGATCGAAAACGAGGGCGGGCTGCTGCTTGTGGACGGCGGCGGGGGCAACGAGCTTCTGCGCCGCATCCGTCTTGCGGGGTACGATTGGAAGGAGATCCGCCATATTTTCGTCACCCATAAGCATATCGATCATCTTTTGGGGATCGTATGGATGGTGCGCATGATCTGCCAATTCATGAGCCACGGCGATTACGAGGGCGACGCGTATATCTACTCCCACCGTGAGGTGCTGGAGCTTCTCCGCGATCTGGCGGGCAGGCTCCTGCCGAAGAAAGTGGCCGCGTTCCTCGATACCCGCCTGCATTTGGTTGAGGTCTCGGATGGGGAGGCAATGGAAATCATCGGCCGCGGATTCACCTTTTTCGATATCCGCTCCACCAAGGCGAAGCAGTTCGGCTTTCGCATGGCGCTCGAAAACGGAAAAGCCCTCGTCTGCTGCGGGGATGAACCCCTCGATCCCGCCCTCGAGCCATACGCCGCGGGCTGCGAATGGATGCTGCACGAGGCCTTCTGCCTGTATGCGCAGGCGGATATCTTCGAGCCCTATGAAAAGCACCACTCCACGGTAAAGGACGCCTGCGTTCTGGCCGAGCGCCTCGGCGTGAAGAACCTGCTCCTGTACCATACCGAGGACCGCAATCTTTCGCAGCGCAAGGCGCTCTATACGGAAGAGGGCGCCCGGTATTATCACGGCGCGCTGTGGATCCCGGAGGATCTCGAGCGCATCTGCCTGTAAGCGCGCTTCGGCCGCCCCCGAAACGAGGGCGGCCCGGCGTCATATCCTGTATTTGCCCGCGTTTCGCGGGCTGTTTTTGTATTTTGTTGTCTTGGGTTTTATTTCCCGAGTTTTTCCATCAGGCGTTCAAAAAAGACCTTGATCGCCGTGATGATTTTTGAAAGCAGAGATTGCTGCGCGTCAAACATGGAATATCCCCCCCTTCTCCGGTTCCATTGTAGTCCTTTTTCACGCCGTTGTCAACCGCCGTCTGCCCGAGGCGGCCCCATGCTCCCATCCCGCGCCGCCCGCGATATATTGCATCGACTTTGTGTAAAATGCTTGAAATTTTCATATTTATATTGTAAAATGTATGAAAACAGCCAAATTCGATGCGAAAGGGGCGTCGCGTATGGAAAACAACGTGGAAAACGAGGTTTTGCTTTACGACCCGATTTTTGCCAACAAACCGCCCGAGGGGTGGGAGGACAGCAAAAAGGGCGGCTTTTTCGGCAGGGCCGCCACGAAGAAGACCCTCTTCGTGCTGTTCCTCGTGCTCGCCATCAGCCTGTCGCTGCTGCTCAGCTTCCGCTCCCTGAACAAGAAAAAGTTCGGCTACGATTACGTGGACGGCAGGCCCCGGCTCAGCGAGTTCAACGGCACCGAGGCCGATCATATCCTGCGCGTCGATTCCTTTGTTTACGAGGACGGCACCGAGGACCCCGAGCTCCCTGTCACAGCGGTGCGGAACTACGCGGTGTGCTGCAACGAAACGCTCGATTTCATCTATATCGGCCCCGCCGTCACCACGCTGGAATACAACTGCTTTTATTATTGCACCAACCTTAAGGCGGTGTTCGTGGACCCGGCAAACCCCGCCTACGTCTCCGTAGACGGCGTGCTTTACAATAAGGATCGCTCCGAGATCATCCTGCACCCCATCAAAAACAGCGAATACCGCGCCGCCCTCTCGTTGGGGCTGGCCGCGCCCGAGGACCCCGCCGGGAGCGAGGCGTTCCTTACGGAGTTCGGCCGTCTGTTTCCCGCGGATCCCGAAAAGGCCCCTGCCGAGGCCAAGCAGGCCATGGAAGAGGTGGGGGCGGTGTATACGGTGCCCGATACGGTCTCGTCCGTGGCGCCCTTCTGCTTCAGCTACTGCGATAAGCTCACCCGCGTCGATCTCCCCGAGGGGCTGAGATCTTTGGGGCAGATGGCCCTCTTCAAATGCGCCTCCCTCGAGAGCATCCGCCTGCCGGACGGGCTCGAGAGCATCGGGGCCGACGGTCTCTCTTACTGCCCCAAGCTCGATTACATCTTCGTGCCCGCCTCGGTGAAAACCATCGGCCACCACGCGTTCTTCGGCTGCCTCGGCGTGGATGAGATCCAGCTCGGCGCGGCGGATGCGAGCATGGTGGAAACGGGGGAGGAATGGCTCCCCAAGCTCAGCGAGCGCTCGATGAAAAACGTGCCCGTGATTTACGGCGCCGAAAGGAGGGACGGCTGATATGTCAAAGCTCAAAGAGGTTTTTTCGGACGTGAAGCGGCACTGGTTCGTGCCCGATACGTCGAAGGGGCGTTTCGTCCCCTATAAGGAATACGGCACCATTTTCGTCGGCGTCGCCATGAACTACGGCGTGCAGGCCCCGCTCAAATATTTCTCCTTCGCGGCGTCCTGCTACCTCATCATGTACCACTTCAACCTCCCGTATCTGGCGTTTTCCGTCATCGGGCTGGTGGGCCTGCCCTTCTCCTACCTGTGGAGCATCCTCGGCTGGGTGGTCAACGATAACCTCGGCATCCTCGATAAAAAGACCGAGCGCAAATACATGATCACCTACGGCTCCATCGCGGCGGCGGGCCTGCTCATGATGATATTCGATACCGCAAGGGTGATGCCCGCCGGGTTTGTATCGCTGCTGGACGGCCTCTCCGGCGTCAACGCCATGAGCTTTTTCAAGATCATCGGCGTGCAGCTTTTCATCAACGCCTACGGCGGCGTGCGCAATATCCTGTGGCGCAAAAAGCTGGTGCCCAAATTCGGCCGCTACAAATATTCGCTGTTCGCCAACTACGTGCAGAAGTGCGTGGTCATCGTGCTGCTCGGCTGGCTGCCCATCGCCGAGATCACCGACGTGAACCGGCGGCTGTGGATCGCCTACCTGCTGTTCAGCCTGTTCAATATGTTCGATTTCTCCAACGTCATCGAAAACTGCACCCAAACCATCAGCCCCAACCCGCAGGAGCGGCTCTGGGTGCGCACCTGGCCGGTGAAGATCTCGCACCTGCTCGAAAACGTGTTCACCCTCATCATCCCGCTCATCGGCATCGGCTTCAACGATATCCGCCTTTATAAATACGTGCTCCCGGCGGTGTTCATCCCCATGGGCGCGCTCACGCTTCTGGCCACCCGGGGCATCACCGAGCGCATCCCCCAGCCCCCGCTGGAAAAGAAGCAGAAGGTATCCTTCTGGTACGGCATTTCGCAGGTGATGAAAAACAAATACCGGTGGCTGAATATGCTTTCGTCGCTCATCGATTCTTTGGGCAACGGCGCGCTCACCATGACCAACGTCATGTTCTTTTTCTCCATGCGGCTGTATACGCAGGGCGCGCTCTACGGCGTGTTCCGGCTGCTCAACAGCTTCCGCTCCACCCCCACCAGCTTTCTTGCGCCCTACTTCATCCGTAAATTCTCCTACCGCACGCTGCGCATCTTCAAGCAGCTTTGCGAGATCCTCCGCTGCGTGAGCAGCATCGTGGTCATCTTCTTCCTGCGGGACCGTCAGGCGCTGTGCGGCCTCATCATCTTCTCGGTGGAGTTCGTTACGCAAATGCTCAAGCAGGTGTGCGTGATCGCCGATTCCGATATGGGCGTGCGGCTGTGCGATTATCAGATGTATATCTCCGGCGAGCGGCTCGAAGCCTCCACCGGCGTGTTCGGCTGGTTCATCAGCCCCGTTACCACCATGGTGAGCCTGCTCATCCCGCTCATCGTGCTCAAAAGCGGCTTCAACACCAACTGGGACGTGCTCTTTATCGATTCCACCCGCTTCGGCATTCTGGCGGTGCCCATCGCCATCGACCTGATCGGGCATATCCTGATGATCTTCCCCTACCTGTTCTGGGATTACAACAACGAGCAGCACACCTACGTGATGGAGGTGCTCAAGCAGCGCGAGGCGCTGGCCGGCCGGGGCTATTTCCCCGCCGAATACGAGGGCGGCCTCAACTTCATGTCCCCCGAGGGCGTGAAGAACGAGATCCCCGTCGATGCCGAAGCGCTCCTCCGGCGGCGGGAGGAAGCGAAGGAGACTGCCGAAGAGGGCAGCAGCCTGTGACCCCTGATCTCACCTACAATAAACGACCATCAAACAGCAATTAACATTGATTCGCCCTTTGCCGAAAAACCAAACGCGAACGGCAAACGGCGAACGGCGTAAATTTAAGTCGAGGTGCCCTATGTTTTCCAAGCTCATTACGACCTTCACGCTTATTATCACGCTGCTCCTTC
>CAMVBR010000172.1 GCA_947165755.1 uncultured Clostridia bacterium | reverse complement strand
TAAAAGATGACGTAGTTTTAGCAGTTATTTCAAAACGTGAATAATTATTTTGCAAAAACAGTATTCTCATTGAACTGAAACAGTTTCGTTATTTTTCTTTTTAACAACATACATAAGCAGGAATGTAATTGCCCCGGAAGTTATAATCACGATCATATCTATCGGTGCAAGGACAATCCCGGGTATCCCGTCAAAGAGAAAGCCGGTACCGAAGCGGTAAAGATGAGCGTGAAGCAAGATCATTTCTCCGATATACATTACGAGTGTAGTAATGGTTGCTGCAATCGTCGGAATCCAAAGGGTAATGGCTCTTTTTTGTTTCAATAATAATGATCCGATAAACAGACCGACTGTCGTACCAAGTATGATAAAGAAAACCGACATTAGAAAAGCCGAGAGCGGAGAGACTGTAATACTGCCGTCGCGCCAAAACGCCGTAAAGCAAGCAAGAATACATAATCCAAGGAAAGAAACCGCGGAGACCGATTGCATAATCAAAGCCTTTTTTCTTCCGGTTTCTCCTGTTTTGATCATTTGAGCAAAACCATAAATACAGTTCAGAATCGCAAGGATCAATACGACAGATATCAAATAGAAATGAAGTTTGAACGCTGGATTGTAGTCCCCCATTAGAATCTCAACTGCAGTTTTAGTTTTGTATTCCGTTACGGTCGTTCCCCAACCCTCCGGAGGAACATAACACATATACATTTGCCAGTCTTCAAGCTTTGCAACCGTTTCAGCGGCAGTTACCACTACTTTGTTTTCAAACAACAGTTCAAAGCCAAAGAAAGCAACGATTGAAATGGCGCCGCCTGCAACCAGCGCGTATCGTTTTAACGCTTTTATAAAAAGCGGCATCAGCAATACGCCGATTATTAGAGCAAGCGCAATCGGAGTATAAGGGATGATATACTTCGGGTAGTTCTCTTTCATAACCGTCCCGTTTGCAATCATTTCATAAATGACCCTGACGCCCATATACAACGGATAAAAAGATGCTGCAAAAACAGCCAAAACAGATATCAGCCAATAGTTTCTATACTTTCTGTCAGTCATTTCAATCATTCCTTTCTTAATAGGCATTTGTCAAGAGGAAGTATGCAATTGCCGCAACAAGCACGGCAAATAATATTGTGGAAACAGTTGTCATCTTTCTGTATGAAAGGATCCGTTCAATGCGGGTGCGTACCTTTGCGCCGCCAAACGCTGAAACGAAAAGCGTTTTCTGTTCTGCACATGAAACAAGTGCCGAAGCGTACTCTTTTTTCTCATTATCGCTGAACTTCTGTAAGACAGCTTCATCGCAGGCTACTTCAAGGTCAGACAGAAAGCACTTCAGAAATATCCATGTGAGAGGATTAAACCAGTGCATCACAGCGCTTGCAAAAGCAAGAATACGCCACAGATTGTCAATCCTACAAATGTGTTTTTTCTCGTGAAGAAGAATATAATGCAAATTACTGTTCTCCTTCATTTCCGGAGGTATGACGATTTTCGGGCGAAAAACCCCATACACCGAAGGCGATGTGACCTTTTCCGACGCATATATGTTTTCAAAAAGATGCGTTGAATTCTTTATTTCACGTAAAGTCACAAAATACAGAATAGCTAAAGTCAGTAAAAGAGCGCATGCAACAACAGCCCAGATAATCGACGCAATTTCAAAAACCTTACCGACAAGATCGACCTTGTATGTGATAGGGAAATATGAATTTGCCGCCATTGCCGAATTCATCATTGTAAAGTCGGGAAGCACTTCACTTTCATAAACGGTTACCGTCTTTGTTGTGAATTGTGAAATAATAGTCATGAGACCGTATTTCCCGCCCAGGCCTATCGGAAACCACATACGGATGAACGGGATAACCCAAAGCACTGTAACTACACGACGTGGAATCCGTTTTATCATTCGTAAAAGCATAACAATCAAGCCGGTTAAAGAAGCAACAATGCTCATGTTAAAGAGCCAATAAAACAACTCTGAAAGCATAGGAGTTACCTCTTCTCAATCATTTCGCGCAATGCCGCAATATCATCAGGTGTTAATTCCTCATCTTCAAGTAATGCAGAAAACAACGCTTTTTTCGATCCTCCGAAAAGCCGGTCGATCAAGCTTTTTGTTTCGTTCTTACTAACTTCTTCACGTGAAATGAGAGAAGAACATATATAATTGGGGTCTTCTCGTTTTACGTATCCCTTTTCGATTACTTTTTTTATAACTGTATATGTGGTGTTTTTATTCCAACCGATATCGTTTTGAGCGAGCAAACTCAGTTCCTTGGCGTTGACAGGTTCATTTTTCCATATCAACTCCATTATCTTCATTTCGCTGTCGAATAGTTTCATTTTCTTTCTCCCAGACTATTACTATAGTCTATACTATCACAATAGTTTGATTTGTCAATAGGTTTTGTACTTTTTCTTGTTTGTTTTTTATGGATATCAGAATGTTGTTAAATAATAGGCGAACACTATAAATTTCAGGCGGCGGGAAAAATCCCGCCGCCTGAAGATCAACTGTATATTATATATCATATATTTTATGATTTACACCGGGAGGGACACCTGCTCTATCGCAAGTGTCCCTCTGGGCGTTTTTTGTTTCTTTATGTTTTATTGAAATTGGTACTCTGATTGCAGTTTATCGAGATCAATCGCATGGCGATATGTTGCTTCGCAACGCGATATACTTCGTGCGATATATTGCTGCGCAATGCGATATGATATGAATCCTGTATTTTTCACGTGCCACAGGCACATATCGCGCCTTTGGCATATCGCGCTTTTTGCATAACTCGCCGAAGGCGAGAATGCAAAAGCATATCGCGAATCCGTCGGGATTCATATCGCTGTCGCGCCTGCGGCGCGACCAGCGGCCGCATGGCCCTTTCCAGAATGCCGTGCATGGCGGCGATGGCCATGCCGTAGTTGAGCGCGGGCACGTTCGCTGCGGCGGCAGCGGCAAGCCGGGCCTTCATCTGCGTTTCGGTGAGCATACACCCGCCGCAATGGATCACAAGCCGATAGGGCGAGAGATCCTCGGGGAATTCCCCGCCGGAGGTGAAGGCAAACGAGGGCTGGGCGCCCGTATATTCCCGGATCCACGCGGGCAGCTTCACGGTGCCGATATCGCCGCACTGGCGGTGGTGGGTGCAGCCCTCCGAAATGAGCACTTTATCTCCCGTGCGCAGATTCTTGAGCGCATCCGCGCCCGCAAGCAGCTGCCCCAGTTCGCCCTTATACCGGGCGAACAAAATCGAAAACGAGGTGAGCGGCACGCTTTCGGGCACAATGCTTGCCACCCTGCCGAAGGCCTGCGAATCGGTGATCACCAGCCGCGGGGGCTTTTTCAGCCCCTCGAGCGCGGCGGCAAGCCCCTCGGGCTGCGCGCACAGAGCGAACGCGCCCAGATCCAGAAGCTCGCGCAGCACCTGCTGCTGGGGCAGAATGAGTCTGCCCTTGGGGGCGGAGGCGTCGATGGGGATCACGAGCGCAACCGTATCGCCCGGGGAAACGAGCCCATCCAGTATTTTTTTATCCGTATGCAGCGTTTTGGCGAAGTCGCCCAGCCTTTCTTTGAGGGCCTCGATCCCCTCGCCGGTAACGGCGCTCACGTAAAAAACGCCGTCTTTGCGCTCCGAAAGCAGATCCGCCTTATTGTAGGCTGCCACCCACGGCAGCTTTTTTTCTTTGAATACGCCGATCAGCGCTTCCTCCCGCGCCGAAAGCCCCTTCAGGGCGTCCACCACCAGCACGGCAATATCGATGCGGGAGAGGATCTCCTTCGCCTTCTGTACGCGCAGCTCGCCCAAAGCGCCCTCGTCATCGATGCCGGGGGTATCCAAGATCACCACGGGGCCGAGGGGCAACAGCTCCATGGCCTTTTTCACAGGGTCGGTGGTGGTGCCCTTCACGGGCGAAACCACCGAAAGGCTCTGCCCCGTAAGGGCGTTCACCAGGCTGGATTTGCCTGCGTTGCGCATGCCGAAAAAGCCGATATGCACCCGCTCGGCGGAAACGGTCTCGTTCAGGCTCATAGAAATCCTCCTTAAAAACGGAAATCGCGCCGGTTGGAGTTTTTGATATCCTCGATATGCTGCGCGGCGATGGCGCGCACCTTATCGCCGGGGATGCGCGCAAGCTCCCTCGCTACCATCTCATACCCCGCGGCCTTCGTTGCCGGGGAGGCGTAGTCCTCAAGGTATTCCGAAAGGGTCATCAGGGCGTTGGGGTGGCAGCAGTTCAATATCTGCCCGCTCTTGCACAGGCTCATGAAGCGGTCGCCGGTGCGGCCCTCGCGGTAGCAGGCGGTGCAGAAGGACGGGATATGCCCGTTTTGCATGAGCCACAGCACCACCTCGTCCAGCGAGCGCTGATCCGAAACGTCGAACTGCTCGGTATCGTGGGGGCGCTCGTTGGGGGCGTACCCGGCGTAGCCGCCCACGCTGGTGCGGGAGCCGCCGCTCACCTGCGAAATGCCCAGCCGCAGCAGCCGGGAGCGCACCTGCTCACTCTCGCGGGTGGAGATGATCATGCCCGTATAGGGCACGGCCAAACGGATGCAGGCCGTGATCTTGGCGAAAATATCGTCCGAAATGCCGTTATCGAAGTCGCCGGGGTCGATATCGTCGGCCCTTTTCAGGCGCGGCACGCTGATGGTGTGGGGGCCCACGCCGTGCACGGCCTCCAGATGCTCGGCGTGCATGAGCAGCCCGGCGAACTCATATTTATACATTTCCAGCCCGAAGAGCACGCCGAGGCCCACGTCGTCGATGCCGCCCGCCATGGCGCGGTCCATGGCCTCGGTGTGGTAATCGTAATCGTGCTTGGGGCCGGTGGGATGGAGCTTTAAGTAGCTCTCTTTGTGGTAGGTCTCCTGAAAGAGGATGTAGGTGCCGATGCCCACTTCCTTGAGCTTGGCGAAATTCTCCACCGTGGTGGCGGCGATGTTCACGTTCACGCGGCGGATATCGCCGTTTTTGTGGTGCACGCCGTAAATGGTTTTGATGCTCTCTAAAATATACTCGATGGGGTTGTTCACCGGGTCCTCGCCCGCCTCTATGGCAAGGCGCTTGTGGCCCATATCCTGCAGGGCGATCACCTCTTGCCTTATCTCCTCCTGCGTGAGCTTTTTGCGCGGGATGTGCTTGTTTTTCAGGTGGTATGGGCAGTAGGTGCAGCCGTTGACGCAGTAGTTGGAAAGGTATAAGGGCGCAAAAATAACGATGCGGTTTCCGTAGAACGCGAGCTTGATCTCTTCGGCGATCTTATAGATCTCCTCGGTCACCTCGGGGATCTCGCAGGCCAGAAGCACGCTCGCTTCGCGGTGGCTCAGCCCCCGGCAGGTATAGCCGCGGGCCTGCTTTACGGGCCTTGCTTTTTCCAGGATCTCTTTGATGAGCGGCAGATCGTTCTTGTGCGCCTCGGCGTAGGCCAGCGTTTCACGGATCTCGGCATCGTTGATGAATTCCTCCGCATGCAGGGAGGCAGGGTTGTAGGTTGCCATATTCA
>CAMVBR010000171.1 GCA_947165755.1 uncultured Clostridia bacterium | reverse complement strand
GAGAACGCTTTCTTCTTCACTATTCACTCTTACTTCTTACCTCAAATTGCAGTTTATCGCAGCGCGATAAACTGCAATTTGCCTCGCCTTATTTCACCGCGTCCGCAAGAGCGAGCATATCGGCTTCGCCCAAACCGTCGGCGATACCTACGCAGTAAGTATATCCGTTTTCGGCCCATAAGGCAAGCATGATCTTGCCGCCGCTGCCCTTGAGCGTGACCGCTTTGCCCGCCGGCGTTTTGGCTTCGGTAACGCTGTATTCGTTATAATCGCCGCTGATATCATCGCTTCCCGCGGCCTTGCGGAGATAACCGCCGCTGAAATCCACCTCGAGGATCTCGCCGCTGATCACCACGAAGTTTTCGGGGGAAATATCCCCGGGCAGGGTGAGGGAGAAGCCCACGGCCTTCTCGGCTTCGGCAAGGGACTCCATGCTGCTGCCGTATTCCTCGCGCGGGTTGGCGATTTCGGCGAGCTGCTCAGGAGCAAATTCCGCCGTTTCGGCGATGGCAGCGCCGCCCTGCGGGTCCGTATTCACCGTAAGGATCACGTATTCGGTTTCGGCCCCCGGCACGGTGGCGCGGGATTCGCAAAGCAGACGATAGCCGGTTTCGTTCCCGGCCTTTGTCGCCAGCAGGGCCACGGGGTTAAATTCGGCGCCGGTAATGGTTTCGCAGGCCTTCGTGAGCGCCCCAAGGGCTTCTTCGGGCACGGCGGGGCTTTCGGGCGACAGCCAGCCCTCGGCTTTTTCGGACGGAGCCGCGGGCACGGCGCTGTTTTTCACCTCGGTGATCTCAGCGCCGTTCGGGTCCTCATGGAGATACACGAGGGCGTAGGTCTCTTCGGCGTCCGGCACCGTAGCGGCGATTTTGCACAGCACGCAGTGGTTGGTTCCGGCGGCCGCCTGACTTGCGATATACGCCACGGGGACGTAAGTCATGCCGGTGAGCGCGGCGGTGGCTTTATCGAACACCGCCCTGAAGGCTTCGGTGATTTCGGGGGCTTCCGCTTTGGTCCAGCCGCCGGAGACGTCGCTGCCGGTAAGGCCGTTATCCTTCGGGCCGGTTTTGGTCCCGCAGCCCGCCAGCACGGCCGCGCCGGAGACGAGAAGCATAAAACACAACACGACGGCAAGTATCTTTTTCATTTTGATCTACCTCACTTTTTTTGTTGATCGGAGCCGCTTTTTCAGCCGCTCTGACCTATATACAATCCGCAGGGCGAAAATGTTGCGGCGGAAGGCGTTTTTTTTCGGAATTTTCGCAAAAAAATGAATTCGGCTCCCTATTGCTTTTTTCCCGCGCCCCCGATATAATGGAAATGAACAAAGGAGGGATCGCTATGCAAATCGGAACAAACAGGAAGCCCATTGCGGCCAAGGGGCCGGCGAAGGCGCTGTTTCTTTTCTGGCAGTGGACGTGGGGGCTGCCGGTGAACCTGATCGGCGCGCTCGTGTACCTTGCGCTTTACCCGAAATGCCGCCACGGGAAATTCATGAACGCCAACATCACCTACGTGCCGTGGAAATTCGGCGGGCTTTCGCTCGGGACGTTCATCTTCATGGCCGACCACGGCCGCGAGCCCTGGACCTACAACACCCACATCCACGAATACGGGCATACGATCCAATGCCTGCTGCTGGGGCCCCTTTACTGGGTGGTGATCGGCCTGCCCAGCATGGTATGGTGCAACTTTTTCGAGGGCTACCGCAAACGGCGCCATAAATCTTACTACGACCTCTACTGCGAAGGCTGGGCGAACCAATGGGGCGAAAAATGGAGCGGACTGAAACGAAAGGACGAACAATGAAAACGGATAAAAAAACAAAAACGCTGCTGTGGGTATCGGGGGCCCTCACGGCGCTGATCTGTATCGTGATGAATTTCGTATTGATCCCGATGATCGAAAAAAGCACCGAGGGCATACGGTGCTTCGATATGCAAAGCATGGGCTACACCTATGAAACGGCGCAGCGGTTTTTGGCGCTCCTGGGCGAACAGGGACGAAACGTGTATCTGCATTTTCAGCTCCCGCTGGATTTCGTTTACCCCGTGGCCTACACCGCGTTTTTCATGCTGGCACTGAGGAAGCTGGGCGGAAAATCGTGGACGCTGCTCTTCCCCGCCGCGCTGGCCGTGTGCGATTACACAGAGAACGTGTGCAGCATTATTATGCTGAAGAATATGACCGTAACCGAAGGCCTCGCCAAGTTCGCCGGCACCGTGACCATGCTCAAAAGCGGGCTGATGACGCTCACGTTTGTATTGCTGGCCGTGTTCTTTGTGATTTGGCTCGTGAAGAGGAAGAAGAAGTAAATTGCAGTTTGTCGGGCAGTTTGCCCGACAAACTGGAGCTACAAGCTAAGGAGCTACAAGCTACAAGTCAGATAGATTGCGTGGGAATTTGTTGGTATCAGAACAACATCCGTACTTTTCAACTGTGCTTGCAGCTTGCAGCTTGTAGCTTGCAGCTCGCGCCTGCGGCGCGATAAACCGCAAATTACTTTTCGACAGCGATCCCGATCGGTTGCTTCAGAAAATCGTCAAACTCATCCGCCACCGAGTGATAGCCTACGGCGTAGCGGCCCCGTTCGGGCTGCCAGAGGCGATAGCCCGCGGCGGCTTTTTTGATGCGCGAAAGCTCCGCCTCGGTTGGGCGCAGCACGGTAAAGCCGGTGAGATCCGCCGGGCGCAGAATAAATTCCCACAAAAGCGAAACGGCGTATTCCCCTTTGAGGCGCTCGGCCGCCGCGCCAACGGCGGTATGGTCGGGGTTCTGCCGGTACGCCGACGTGGGGGCAAGGGTTTTGATCACGCAGTCTTCGGGGGCGTACCCCGAAAGGGCCTGCCGCATGATCTGCTCCGCCCGGTCGGCTGTGAGCATGGAATCGGGCGCGCGCAAGGGGGAAATGACGATATTCTCCCGCGGCACGCCGAGGGCAAGGCAGCTTTCGGTAAATTCCGCATCCCGCGCGGCGACGAAGGCGGGTTCATCGAGCGTATAATGATGCGCGCCCGTATGCCACCGGCAGCCGTCGCCCCGGCAAAGCATGCGTTTCACGCCGCTGGCGGAGCCGTCCGTGCATAAAACAACGTGCACCGCGCTGCCCACAGAGACCTCCTTGCTCAGATCCACGCCGAGGTTCGTGAGCTCGTCGTCCTGATGGGGAGAAAAATAGAAAACGTGACGCATAAAGACGATTCAGAACAGAGATACGATAACGGAAACGAGGGAGCGCAGCAGGGCGCGAAGGCGCAGTAGCAGCGCCGAAACGGGGTTGGAGGGCGTTTCGTAGGGGCCGTAGGCTTCGGGGGCAACGGTATCGGTGCCGAGCTTCACCTTGCCCGTGTAAACGTAGCTGACGTTTTCGTAATTGCGGATATCATCCTCACGGAAGGTGAACACGCGGAAGCCGTAGGGGCCGGTTTTGGCCATCTCGCAGCCGTAGGTGAAGCCCAGCTCGATGCCGTCCCACACGCCGGAAAAGCCCTCCACGTGCTGGTGGCCGAAGAAGGCGGCCATCACGTCGCCGCACTCCTTCCACGCGGTGAATTCATAGCTGGTCTGCCCGGGCGTATAGCCGTAGAAGTTATAGCCGTTGGCGATCTCCTTATTCAGGCGCACGAAGCCTGAATCCGTTTTGCGCGCGCCCTCGTCGGTGGCGGCGCAGGGCTCGAACAGGTTGCCGATATCCGCGGTTTGGATATGCTGGAACGCGATCGCCGGCACAGGTTCGCCGCCGTTGGCTGCCGCGGCCGCCTTGGAGGCCGATTTATACCAATCCACCTGCGCGTCCGAAATGCCGTGCAGGCCCGAATCCATCAGCCACACGTTGAGGGCGGCTTCGCCCGCCGTGTTCTTTACGGTGACGTGGTAATCGATCCCGTCAGCGGCGTCGGGGGATTCATCGAAGATCACGCAGTGGGGATAGGCGGAAAAGATCTCGAGCCAGTCCGCGCCCGAAAGCCCCACCTTGCGGTCGTTGTTGCCCAGCGCGATCACGTAGGGCACGCCGAAGCCTTCCAGCGTACCGAGCACCGCATCCACCGCCGTTTCCACGTTGGCGCGGGTCTTTTCAGCATTCAGCCCGCCGAAAAGCGTATTCACGTTCACACCCTCAAGGCCCGGGCGCGCGTCCGAGGCCAGATCGCCCACGCGCCGGTCCTCCACAAGGTCGCCGGAGAGCACGATCAGGTCCGGGTTCGCCGTCTGAACGGCGCGCTTCAGTAAATTGAGCATATCCCACGCGGGGTAGGAGTCGTCCTGCGGGTCCGAGAGCTGCAAAATCGTAAACGTGCCGTCCGACCGGAATGAAAGCCCCGCCGGTTCGGCTGCAAACGCCGCGGGAACACTCAGAAGGAGCAAAACAAGCGCGAGAAAAACGGAAACAATTTTTTTCTTCATAGAAAACCCTCCAAAAAATGAGAAATGAGGTATGAGGAATGAGGAATTTCGGTGGCGGCTTTCAGCCGCAATATATGATCGGGTATGGGCGGAGCCCATCATTCATTCCTCATTCCTAATTCCTAATTCCTCATTCTTAATTATTTTGCCTCTTTGTATCAAAGCAGAATGATATTGTGTTCCCTGCACTGCTCCCGCATGGTTTCGGGCCACACGGACACCTGCACCTCGCCCACGTGGGCCTTTTCGAGCAGCAGCATGCACAGGCGCGACTGGCCGATGCCGCCGCCGATGGAAAGCGGGTAGGTGCCGGTGAGCACGCCCTGATGGAAGGGCAGCGCGGCGCGCTCGCGGGCGTTGGCCAGAATGAGCTGGGCTGCCAGCGAGGTCTCGTCCACACGGATGCCCATGGAGGAGAGCTCCAGCGCGCAGGAGAGGGTCTCGTCCCAGAAGAAAATATCGCCGTTTAACTGCCAGTCGTCGTAATCGGGGGCGCGGCCATCGTGCTTTTCGCCGCTCTTCAGCACGCCGCCGATCTGCATCAGGAACACGGTTTTGTGCGCCTTCACGATGGCCTTTTCACGGTCCTTGGGCGTGAGATCGGGGTACATATCCTCTAGCGCCTGCGTGGTGATAAAGAACACGTCGCGCGAGAAGGTATGGGTGAGCTGCGGGTAGGCCGCGTGGATGACGTCGGCGGTATCGCAGAAGGCGTTCACGATCTTGCGCACGGTATCCTTCAGGTAATCGAAGTTGCGGTCGGCGCGGGTGATCACCTTTTCCCAGTCCCACTGGTCCACGAACAGCGAATGCAGGTTATCGCAGTCGTCGTCGCGCCGGATGGCGTTCATATCGGTGTAAATGCCCTCGCCGGGGGCGTAGGCGTAACGGTGGAGCGCCATGCGCTTCCATTTGGCAAGGCTCTGCACCACCTCGGCAACGCCGTCCACCTCTTTCATGGTGAAGTGTACCTTGCGTTCCACGCCGTTTAAGTCGTCGTTGATACCGGAATCGCGGGTGACCATCAGGGGGGCGGTCACGCGGTCCAGATTGAGCGCCGCCGCCAGCTTCACCTGAAACGTATCCTTGGTGAGCTTGATGGCGCGCTGGGT
>CAMVBR010000170.1 GCA_947165755.1 uncultured Clostridia bacterium | reverse complement strand
GCTATGTCCTGTTCGCACCATACGCAGACCAATTCGTTCTTTGTGGAAAGCGCGGCGCAGCGGTCCGCATGGGCAACGGAATAGGGCAGACCGCAATAATATACCTGCTCGGCCTGAATGAACGGATAGGAAGGGATCAGGGATTTTGTGGCGATCAGCGTCGTTGCCCTGCATTCGTTAAAGTGCCGCAGCGCTGTTTCGTTTTCGCTCCGCTCCCTTCCGCCGTGAAAAAGAGCGGCCTTTATTCCGCGCTTTGAAAAATATGCGCGCAGGCGCTCGGCTGCGGTGCGCGTGGGACACAGCACGATGCTTTGTTTTGTGAAATGCTTTTCACACTGCTGCGCCGTGATACGGAAGCATTCCGCCGGGTCGTCGGCCTTTGCGCCTTTCACCTTACGTGTTGTTTCTTCGCCGAGCACCGCGTAATCCCGCGTGCCGAAGGCCTCGAACACGGCGTTTTGCAGCCGGTCTTCCCTTGATACGGCGATCAGGTGCAGGTGATACGGCAGGCTTGCCCGGAGCTCGCCGATCTGTTTATAAGAAAATTTATAACCGTATTCCGTAACGAGTGCGTTTTCGTAAAACGGGATCAACAGATAGCGGAACCGGTTTATTGAAAGGTATTCCGCAAATTCGGGCGTCCCGGTCAACCGGATATCGGCAAGGGTGATTTTGCTTTTGATATGAAGAAAAAGATCCGCGGGGCTGTTCAGTACCGTGACCGAAAGATCGCCGCCCGGGTATACCGTTCCGGGCAGCAGCATCAGCACGCTGGCGGCAAGGCCCTCGGCCAGCGCGGCGGCGTCCGATAGCGAGGGCGGGGAAGAGAGCGCAAAGTAAGTATCCCGCTGCTGCTGGGCGCAGGTTTCGATCAGTTGGATAACGGCGGAATCCTTCAGTTTCATTCTACAGCATCTCTATGACGCCGTGGGCTGCCACGTTGCCTTCGCCCACGGCTTTTGCGTATTGATAGGGTCTTCCGGTGCAGTCGCCCGCAGCAAACACACCCGGCAGATTGGTCCGCATGGCGCGGTCAACCTTTACGTGGCCGTTTTCCGTTTCCAGCCCGTCGAACAGGGTGGTGAGCGCAACGGCTTCGCGCAAACAGAACAAGGCGTCCGTTTCCAGCGTGGAACCGTCCGTCAGCCGCAGGCCGTTCACGCGGTCGCCGCCCAGCACCTCGGCAACGCCTTTTTTTACGGTCTCAACGTTCTCCGCAAACGCGCGCTGCGGTTTGTAATAGGGGAATAGATATACCTTCTCGGCCAGCCCGGCAAGAAAATCGACCTCATGCGCAAAGCGCGGATTGCCGCAGATGGCGGCGATGGTCCTTCCCCGGTACAGGCCGCCGTCGCAGGTGGCGCAATAGCTCACGCCGCGGCCGAGAAACTCGGTTTCTCCGGGTATGGTCTTCGTTTGCGCCGTGCCTGAGGCGAGGATCACGGTTTTTGCTTCGTAGAATTCCGGCCCCGCAAACAGCGCCCAGTGATCTTCGGCGTATACGGCCTTCGTCACCATTCGCTCGGTGATCTCGAGCCCGGCCGCTTCCGCCTGCTGCCGGAAGGCGGCGTTCAGGGCTTCGCCCGTTACGTTGTAAAACCCCGGGTAATTGGAGATCCGTTCCGCACGCTCGATCTTATCGCTCAGGTTTTTGCTGCCGAACCAAACGAAGCTTTTTTCATGGATCTTCAGGTTCAGCGCGGCGGAAAGCCCTGCCGGGCCGGTGCCGATCACGGCGCAGTCGTAAAGCATAAGCACGTGTCCTTTTCTTTTTTTGTTATTATATGACATTTTCGGAACGATTGCAAGCGGAAGACGCAAGTGAGTAGAAAATTGCAGTTTGTCGCGCTGAAAGCACGAAGGGCATAGGGCGTAGGGCTTAGGGCCAAGACTCGCCCCGAATCAATAAAAAGGAAGGTTTATTCCCGTCCCTCATTTGTTCGAAAATGCAGTTCCCCTTGAAATTACAAGAGATGGACAGCAGAAAAAGGGAACGGGGATTCTCTGAGTGATCCCTACCGATCCTTGGCCCTAGGCCCTAAGCCCTAAGCCCTTTTACCCCGATAAACTTCAATTTCGTTTCCCGCCCCGTTCCTTCCAAAAAATCCTTGACAAATCTTCCGTTGGTAGCATATAATAATTACTTGTAGTTTCCGATATTTTTATTATTTTTATATGAAAGGAAAAACAGTTATGGCAGACGAATACGTACTCCCTCAAAAAGTGATAGACGATTTAAAAGAAGAGCTCCGCGAGCTGCGCACCACCGGCCGTGATACCATTGCCGAAAAGATCAAGGAGGCCAAGTCCTTCGGCGACCTTTCCGAAAACAGCGAATACGACGAGGCCATGAGCGACCAGGCCAAAATGGAAGCCCGCATCGCCGATATCGAATATATGCTGGCCCACGCCAAGGTGCTGGATGAGAGCACGCTTTCCACCGAGCGCGTGCACACCGGTCTTTCCGTGCGCGTTTACGACCGCACCTTCGACGAGGAATGCACGTACCACATCGTGGGCGTGCCGCAGGCCAACCCCGCGGAGGATAAGATCTCCGATGAATCCCCCATCGGCAAGGGTCTTCTTGGCCGCAAGGTGGGCGACGTGGTCACCGTGGAGATCCCCAACGGCTACGACGAGATGGAGATCCTTGAAATTTTCAAAGGCTGACGCTTTCGTCGCCCATTTCGCGGGCGGCGTTTTTCAAAACACAGGAAAGGAATGCGATTTATGGAAGATAATAAGATGAATCCGGCGGCCGAAGCCCCGCAGGAGAGCGCGGGCGAGCTCAGAGCCGTACGTGTGGAGAAGCTCAAGGCCCTGCAGGCCGCGGGCGCGGACCCCTTCACCAAAACCAAATATGAGATCACGGTCACCTCCGCCGCCATCCGCGCCGATTACGAGGCGCACGAGGGCAAAACCTTCTCGCTGGCAGGCCGCATCATGAGCCGCCGCATCATGGGCAAGGCAAGCTTCGTGGGTCTGCGCGATTCCGCGGGCGATATGCAGCTTTACGTAAAGCGCGACGACGTGGGCGCCGACGACTATATGGCCTTCAAAAAATGGGATATCGGCGATATCATCGGCGTAAAGGGCTTTGTGTTCAAAACCCAGACCGGCGAGATCTCGGTGCACTGCACCCACATCGAGCTGCTGGCGAAATCCCTTCTGCCGCTGCCCGAAAAGTTTCACGGTCTGAAGGATACCGATACCCGCTACCGCCAGCGCTACGTGGACCTCATCGTGAACCCCGGCGTGCGCGATACCTTCCAGAAGCGTTCGCAGATCCTCAAGGAGATCCGCAATTATCTCGATAACAAGGGCTTTTTGGAGGTGGATACCCCCATTCTGGTGCCCATTGAGATCGGCGCCGCGGCCCGCCCCTTCAAGACCCACCACAATACGCTGGATATGGATATGTATCTGCGCATCGAAACGGAACTCTACTTAAAGCGTCTGATCGTTGGCGGCATGGACCGCGTTTACGAGGTAGGCCGCATCTTCCGCAACGAGGGCATGGATACCAAGCACAACCCCGAGTTCACCTCCATCGAGCTGTATCAGGCCTACACCGATTACTACGGTATGATGGATCTGGTGGAAGAGCTCTATCAGCTGCTGGCCGAAAAGGTTTGCGGCAGCAAGGTGATCACCTACCAGGGCATCGAGATCGATATGGGCCACTGGGAGCGCCTCACCATGGTAGAGGCCGTAAAGAAGTATTCCGGCTGCGATTATAACGACTGGGCCACCGACGAGGACGCCCGTGCCTGCGCCAAGGCCATGCACGTGGACGTGCCTGCCGACGCCACCAAGGGCGCCGTGCTGGCGGAGTTCTTCGACGCGTTCGTGGAAGAAAAGCTGATCCAGCCCACGTTCATCTACGATTACCCCGTGGAAAACAGCCCCCTTGCCAAGCGCAAGCCCACCGACCCCCGCTTTACCGAGCGGTTTGAGTATTTCATCAACGCCACCGAGTACGGCAATGCCTTCTCGGAGCTCAACGACCCCGTGGACCAGAAGGGCCGCTTCGAGTGGCAGGTGGAGGAAAAGCGACGCCACGAGCCCGGCACCACCGCCGAGGTGGATTACGATTACGTTACCGCGCTGGAATACGGCATGCCCCCCACGGGCGGCCTGGGCTTCGGTATCGACCGCCTCGTGATGCTGCTCACCGATTCCGCCTCCATCCGCGACGTGCTGCTGTTCCCGACAATGAAACCTTTGGACTCTGACAAGAAGGTTGAGAAGGCTGTTGAGACTCCTGTTGAAGCTGCTCCGGTTGTTGAAGAAAAGATCGATTTTTCCAACGTAGTTATCGAACCTCTCTTTGAAGATTTCGTCGATTTCGAGACATTTTCTAAGTCCGATTTCCGCGCTGTAAAGGTCCTTGAATGTGAAGCGGTACCGAAATCCAAGAAGCTCTTAAAGTTCACTCTGGATGACGGAACGGGCGTAAATAGAACGATTTTAAGCGGTATTCACGCATTTTATGAACCCGAAGAACTCGTTGGCAAGACTTTGATTGCAATCACGAATCTGCCTCCGAGACCGATGATGGGCATCGACTCTTGTGGTATGCTTCTCTCCGCAATTAACAAGCGCGGCGAGGAAGAAGAACTTCATCTTCTGATGGTCGATAACCACATTCCGGCAGGTGCAAAACTCTATTGATTTGGGTCAAAAAAAGGCTAAAATCTCCGTTTTAGTCACCAAAAATCACCAACCGTTCTCCAATTTGGAGCAAATCAATGTGTGATTTCCCGTATAATCACTTAAAATCACATAATAGCTTATAGTTTCCCACAAGACTCACTATCGAAAGGTAGTGGGTCTTTTTTTATTTCCTGCGTTTTGACCAACTGACCAATTTGTCTGTGAAGATATAACAACATATATAAGGTACTTCCCGCTGTGAATTTCACGGCGGGATTTTTTGCTTTCTGGAGGTTTTACATGAGTCCAAAAAAATTTTTTGAAAAAGTTTCAAAAAGTGTGTCGTTTTTCGGCCTCAAAAGTTGCTGTAAGGGATTGTGGGGCAAAACCCCGCGATGCACTTTGACAACTGAATATACATTCATCAGGTACGTTCCTTGTGCTGAGGGAAACCTCAAGCCGAGCCTACAAGTGCGCCATGACCCTTATTTAAGGTGAGCGATAAAACTCATGTAGTTGAATCCGAATTGCTTTCGGTGGTGGCGATGACAAGCACAGGGGTTAATGATACTTCTCTACGGAGGCGGCGGAGAACCCGGCGCGGGTGAGATTCCCATGGACTTGTTTCGCAAACAAGCGCCTGATGTATTCCCTGTGCGTGGGGTGTCGTGGACAAATAACGCACACGAACATAGCTGTTTGGAAACAGACAGCTATAAATAAAGAAAGGAGGAACCCCATTACTGATTCAAACGGTGTTCTGTCCAAGTACACGTTCTCGGCGAATGTTACAGGTATTAAATTCAGCGTTAGTGGAAATAAACTGACGATTACCGCTAAGGATGCTCCTGCAGATAAGGTTTCTAT
>CAMVBR010000169.1 GCA_947165755.1 uncultured Clostridia bacterium | reverse complement strand
CAAAGGTATGCGAATCATTTTTTACGGCACGTCCCACGGCGTACCGGAGCCCCACAGGCGGTGCTCCTCGTATATTCTTGAGGTGGGGGGCCGGTATTACCTGATCGATATGGGCGCGTGCGTCACCGAGGATCTGCGCCGCAGGGGCATCCCGATGGAGGCGGTGGGCCTTGCGATCTGCACCCACCCCCACGGCGACCACACCGACGGGCTCATTCAGTTCGCGGACCTCGTGAACTGGTATTTCAAACAGGCGGACCCGCTGATCCTGCTGCCGGACGCCGCCATGATCGAACCGCTGAAAACGTGGATCACCCTCAGCGACAACGGCAAACCGCCCCGGGAGGGCCTGCGGATCTCCGCCTTCGGCGCGGGCGTCGCCTACGAGGACGAGCTTCTGCGGCTGACCGCGATCCCCACCCGGCACTGCAAACATTCCTACGCCTTTCTGATCGAGGCGGAGGGCAGGCGCGTTCTGTTCACCGGCGATCTCAGACACCCTGCGGACGACTTCCCGCAGGTCGCGTTTGAAACCGAACTGGATCTGATCGTGTGCGAGCTGGCCCACTTCTCCCCCGACGACTGCGTGCCGGTGTTCGATAAAACGAAGGCAAAGCGCATTCTGCATTCCCATATCAACGATAACCGCTGGGCCGCCGCCCTGCACGGGCAGCTGCAGCAGCCGCACCCCTACGAATACGGCGCGGCCTTCGACGGGCTGGAGATCACGCTGTAAGGAAAATAATAGGTTGATTTTCACCTATTATATGGTATACTGTAGGCAGGAGAGTGAGAATTTATGACGATTGATACCAACGCCATCGTAACCGCAACCGAGGCCAACCAGAATTTTTCCCGCGTGGCAAGGCTGGCGGAGGAAAAAGGGCACGTGGTGGTATTTAAGAACAACCGCCCGAAGCTGCTGGTGATCGATCTGGATACGGAACCGCAGATCGATATGACGGAGGATGAAAAGCTCGAATTCGTAGCGGAAAGAATTCTGCGTGAGCACAGGGCCGCGTTTGAGGAGCTTGCGAAATGATCAGATTTTCAAAAGAAAAGGTTCTGCTTCTGCACAAGCTGATGGCCCAAGCCACCGGCGGAAGCGTAGGACTCCGGGATGAAGCCCTTCTGGAATCCGCTTTGGAAAGCGCGTTCGCAGGCTTCGGCGATCGGGAGTTCTACCCCACAAAGGAAGAAAAAGGCGCCCGCCTTGGATATGCGCTGATCAGCAATCACGCCTTTGTGGACGGAAACAAGCGGATCGGCGTATACGTAATGCTGTCCTTTTTGGAAATGAACGGAATCAGAATCCGGTGCTCGGATGAAGAAATCGTATCGATCGGGCTTTCCGTAGCGGACGGCAGCATGGGATATGACGAACTGCTTGCGTGGGTGCGCTCCCACAGCGCCTGAATCAAACAACAAAAATGAAGCAAACGCTCTTGTAAGCGCCGGGAATCCCGGTCGGCCGCAGGAGCGTTTGATTCTATGATACGGTTTCCGCCCGCGGACCTGCGTATGCGCGGGCTTACAGAATATACCGGAACAGGAAAACCACCGTGTTCGTAAGGTTATTCAGAACGTACCGCAGCGCGGAAAGCACATAGGGGAAGGAAAAATCCCATTCGGCAGGGCTTTGAAGCGACCCTAAGAAGGAATCGTCGTAGGCGCGCTCCGGGTGCAGGAACGCCTTGGTATGCATCTTGGCCTTACACAGGTGCTTCACCGACTCCCGCAGCGCCTTGCCGAAGCCGACGGGATTGCGCGCGTAGGCCTGCTTCATGGCGAGGATATGCGGGGTTTTCTGCAGCGACCAGATGCCGGTGAGCATGGTATCGCCCCCGCCGTACACGGCGTTCACCGGGCTCATATAGCCCACCCCGGTGAAGTTGGAGGAATAATCCGAGATCACGTAGCCGTCAAAGCCCCATTCTTTGCGCAGCAGTTCCTGCAGCAGTGCGCCGCAGGCGCCGCACCAATCGGCGCCGATGCGGTTATAGGCGCTCATCACGCCCACCGTTTTCGCATCCTTCACCGCCGGCTCAAAGGCCCGCAGGTAAAGCTCGCGGATCGTCTGCTCGTCCGCCCACGTGAACAGGCCGTTGCGGTGGGATTCCTGATCGTTCAGGGCGAAGTGCTTCACGGTGGTTACCAGCTCGTACCGGTTCGCGCCGCGCACGATTGCCGCGCCCATGCTGCCGGTAAGCAGCGGGTCCTCGGAAAAATACTCGAAGTTCCTGCCGCCCATCGGGTTGCGGTGCAAATTGAGCCCCGGGGCGTACCAGATATCCTCGCCCATATCGGCGGCCTCCTTGCCCGCGCCCTCGCCCATGCGTTCCGCCAGCCCCACGTTCCACGTGCAGGCGATGGCCGTTTCGCAGGGGTAGGCGGTGCCGCTGTCCACGTATACCAGCCCATGCCGCCCCTTGACGGAGGAGGGGCCGTCGTTATCCTCGGTGGCGGGAATGCCAAGCCGCTCCACGCCCTGGGTCTCATACCCGGCGTGGACCACAAGATCGATCATCTCGTCGAGCGTAAGCTGGTCCAGAAAGGCGTCCCACAGCGTTTCATCCGCCGCCACGTCCCGCAACGTGATCGTATTCTCGTATTTCACGCCCGTTTTCGGCGCCTCGCCCGAGGCTATTGCCGGGGGCAGCGCGTCTTTGTTTTTCACGGCTTCGTCCGCCGTCAGCGCCCGGGGCGCGGGCACAATGCCGTTTTTGCGCGAAAGCACGGGCAGGCCGTTGTTCGCGGCGTCAAAAAGGTTGCGGATCGGCGCGCCGGTGGCGTCGTCGGTTCCGTAGACCGTTTCCGGCAAAGAAAGGGTCTGTTCGGCGCGGGGGGTGCGGATATCGTCGCCCAGATACAGGCGGTAATCTCCGGCCTCAAGCACGTACGCCTGCCGCCCCGTATCGTAGGAGGCCATATCGCGCAAAGAAACGCGCACGCTGACGCGCTCGCTCTCCCCGGGGGCCAGCAGCCCCGTTTTTACGAAGCCGCCCAGCGCCACGGCGCTTTTCTCCACGCCGCCGGGCGTATAGGGCGGGCAGAAATAGAGCTGCGCCACCTCTTTGCCCGGGCAAGCCCCGGTGTTGGTTACGGTGATCTCCGCCGTGATCTGCTCCCCGGCAAGGGTAAAGGCGGCGTCGGTTTTTTCAAATGTCGTGTAGGAAAGCCCGTACCCGAAGGGGTACTGCACCTTTTCGGGCGCGAAGGTCTCAAAATACCGGTAACCCACGTAGATCCCTTCGCTGTATTCCACGTAGTGGCTGCCGTTATCGTAGGTGTGCGTGCCGAAGAACGCCGTGGAGGGGTGGTCCTCCACACGGTAGGCGGCGGTATCCGCCAGCCTGCCCGAGGGCGTCACCTCGCCGCTGAGCGCCTTCGCCGCGCCCTCCAGACCGAACTCGCCCGGGATCCAGAGCAGCATGGCAGCCTTGATGCTGCCGTATTCCTCCAGCCAGCCCATCTCCATCAGGTTGCCGGTGTTGAACAGCACGATCACCTCGGGGAACACGGAGGTCACCGTTTCTACCAGCCGCCTTTCCTCCGCGGAAAGCCGCAGCGTTTCGGCCGAAAGATCGCGGCCCTCGGCGCTGGTGCGGCTGATCACAAGCAGCGCCGTATCGGAATAGGCCCTGGCCCGGTCCATTATCTTTTGGGTAAGGAACGAAACGGGCATCTCGCTGAGCGAGCTTCGGGCCAGCGCCAGCTGCAGCAGATTGTTGATCACGGTGTTATCCGTTTTCGGGATGAAAGAATGCACGCAGCGCGTATACAGGTCCTTGAGCTCCGTATTATAGGCGATACCGGCGGCGTCCAGCGCCTCGTAAAAGGTGACGGGGTCGTCGGTGGTAACGGCGCCGGAGCCCGCCCCGCCGAAAAAGGGCAGCACCGAGCCCGCGCCGAACACGTTCACGCGCTTTCCGTTCAGGGGCAGCGCCCCATTTTCGTTTTTCAGCAGCACCGCGCCCTCGGCTTCGATCTCCACCGCCAGCGCGCGGGTCTCGGCGGCGATATTTTCACTTAAGCTGCCGCTTCTCGCCGCGGCGGTGAGCTGCAGCGAAGCCAGAAGCAGCACGAAAACCAGCGTGGCCGCAATCAGCTTTTTCATAGGGTTTTCCTCCTCCGATCAAAATACGAACGCCTGCGATCGGTCAGCGGATCCTGAGGGACGCCGCCAGATCGGCGAAAAAGGTTTTGATCATATCGCGCAAAACGGGGAACAGCACCCTGAGCACCCGGCTTACGCTGCCGTAGCCCCCGTCGGGGTTGCCCGCAAGGGTGCCGTTCGGCTCTATGGGCTGTCCCTGATAATCCGACGTATACCGGCACAGCCACGAAACGACGCCGTCGGGGCTCTGGAGCGTTACTTCACTCCCCAGCGCGTCGGTGGTGACCGCCTTGGGATAGGGTCCCTCCTCGTAGGTGAACAGGTCGTTGGCAACGGCGAACCACACGTGGTGGTTGCTGGAGGTGTTTTTGCCGTCCGGGTATTTCACGCGGGCGAACAGGGTCAGGCGGCAGTCCTCCGGCACGTTGGTGGTCTCGCGCAGCGTATTCCATATCTCCTCGGAAAATGTATGGTACCCGGCGATCACGTCGAACCGGCTCACGATGAGCCACACGGGCAGATCCGCCATCGCCGCGATCTGCGCTTCCGACGGCGCGTAGGCGGGGCAGATCGGGAAGGCGGCGGCGAAATACCCGGGGTAGGAGGAGGCCATCTTCAGCGTCATTTTGCCGCCCATGGAAAACCCGCCCACGTAGATCCGGCGCAGGTCCACAGTATCGGCGTGCCGCGCAATGAAGTCGTCGATGGTGGCCTTCATGCAGGGCACGTAGGGGTCGGTCCAATCCTCGTCGCGCTCCTCATGGCTGCGGGGGACCAGCAGATAGGCCCCGCCGCCGGAAAACCTGCTTTGGATCTCTTCGCTTGCCCACAGCGGGAAATTGTTTTCCTCTATCTGCGCCCGCGGCGCGGCGCCCTGCCCCGCCCCGTGGAAATACACCACAAGCGGCAGCTTCGCCCCCTGCGGGTTTTCGGGGCCGTACCAGACGTAATCCACCGAAAGCCCGTCCACCTCCGGCCCCACGGCGTCGGTGAACTTCGATTTCAGCGCGGGCAGGTCCTCCGGGTTCGCGGCAAGGCCGGTCGGGCAGCAGCAGAGCAGCAACACGGCGGCGAGCAGTACGGATAATCCTTTTTTCACGTTGATCTCTCCCTTTTCGATTTTACCGATGGGGCGATCCCGCCGCCGCACCCGGCGGCCGCTCAATCAAATCGCGCCCGTTCTGTTTACAGTATAGCATATTTCAAAAAAGAAAATCTACCGTCATATTGTAAATTGTTTTTAAACACCGTAAAATCAGCAAAAAACGATCAAACAGCAATAAGCTTTGTTTCGCCCCTCCGCCGAAGAATCCAACGCGAACGGCAAACGGCGAACGGCGCAAATTGCGGTTTCCGATAAAAAAAGGCTCTCGCCCGGCTGAGCGAGAGACTTTTTATTTGTTATCCTTCTCATTTCGGCATGGAACGCCGCCTGAGCCTTCATCGCTCAGTCGATCACGGCCACGCTGTCGCCCTCGTCGGCGAGGCGGCGGAACAC
>CAMVBR010000168.1 GCA_947165755.1 uncultured Clostridia bacterium | reverse complement strand
GCGCGAATTGGCCGGGGGTAACGAGGACCACGTCCTCGCCCAGCGCGTCCACAAGCCGCCGAACCGCCAGCATGGTATTGCCGCCCTCGATAAAATCGCCGTTTTCGTCGATACCGGACCAGGCGTGCACCGCCACCAGCGAATAGGAATCCACCTTTGCGGGATCCTTGGAGGCGGCGTTGATGCTCGCGGCGATCTCCTCGGGGCTGCCGCCCTTCCGGTTGTTCCACAGGCGGTATCTTGCCGAGATGAGGGGCTTGCCGTTCACCCGACGCACCGCGCCGCTGAGCTGGGCGTAGTTTCCGTAATCGAAGTAAAAGAGGGCGTCGATATCCGGCTGCGAGAGGATCGTATCCGGCGCGGGGCTTTTGAATCCGCCGTCGTCCAGCACCACGGCCACCGAAGTGCCCGTATTTTTCATGTGCGCGTTCAGCTGCGCCGCCATCTCGGCGAGCGCGGCTTTGTTTTTCCATTTTGAGGGGAAGGTATAGCCCACCCCGCTGATCTGCGTAACGAATTCATCCTTCGGCGTCATGTTCTCAAACAGGTACCGTACCATCGGCGCGGCCACGGTATCGATGGCGGCCGCAATGCCCCAGCCCATGGGAAATTCGCCCCGGATGGGGGAGCCGAAGTAGTTTTGGTTCGTGAACGACGAGGTCATCCACTGCATATTGTCGCCGTCCGTAAGCATAAGGCACACGGTATGCCGGGGGCCTGCGGGCGGAGCTTCCGTTTCTGTTTTTTGGGTGAACGCCTCCCCCGAAAAGCCGCTGAGCACGGAATAATTGCAGCCGTGGTCCGCCGGGATCATGCAGGCGTTCAGGCGCGAGAAGGATTCCACCGTGTCGTGCTCGCCGATCACGTTGTTCCAACCGAAGATCACGGCGTTATCGTCCAGAAACGCAAAGGTCTTCGTGTGGTCCTTCACCTGATCGGAGGCCGAAAACCCGAAATAGAGGCCGCCCATCACCGCCAGATCCACCAGCTTCGGCGCCATATCCACCGGCTGCTCCACCGCGATCTGCCGGCAGAGCCTGCCGAAGTATTCGCTTGCGCGCAGGGCTTCGTCGTTCCAGCCGCGCACGTCCGCCAGCATTCTGAGGCCCGCGTTTTCGGCGGCGGCTTGCATCGCCTCGGGCACGATCACCGCCTGCAGCGCCCCGGCCACCGAAACGGCCGCGGCAGCGCCCGCGTCGTCGCAAAGCACGTAACCCGCGGCGAGGTTCCCGTATTGAGCCAGCAGCGAGGCGGTATCCCACGCGCTGCCGTCGAGCTGCGCTTCGGAAACGGCGGCGCTCGTATACGGCAGATACTGCGTGTAAGCCCCGTCACGGATCAATATCTGGGTTTCGCTCACGTTTGCCAGCACCCCCTGCAGGCTTGCCAGCGTGAGGGCGTTTGCCGTGTCCGGGTAATCCGTGAGCAGCAGCGTTTTCGCACGCACCTTCGCCTTCGGCATCTCCGCGGGCGCGGCGGTTTGCGCAGCGCAGCCGAACAGCGCCGTGAGCAGGGCGGCGGCCAGCAGCAGGGAAAGGATGCTTCTGAAAATATGCTTCATACGGATCTCTCCTTTTCGGTTTTTTTGACCGGCGGCGTCCTTCTGAAAAAAATATAACAAAAGAAACCGGCGGATGCAAGCCAAGCCGTTCATATTTTCGTTTGCCCCGTCGTTTGCCCGGCCCATCGCCGTTTTCGGCTTTCACAAAAAAGGATCCCCGGGCGAAATCGCCGGAGATCCGCTGCGTATCCGTTTTTGGATCGGTTCAGCCGATCCTGCGGCCGTTCTTGATTTTGATGGTAGCAATGGCGATCTTGAGAAAGCCGGAGATCTCATCGCCGTCAAAGGTCACGTTGGCCTCAAAGCCGAGCTCCCTGCCCGCGGGGGTAAGCAGCTTGCCCTTGCCCTTCAGGCCGTTGCCGTCCACTTCCTCGATAGAGTCAAAATTGAGCTTTACCTTCTGCAGCTGCTCGGGAAGCCGGATATCAACGGCGTATTCGCCGCCGTTATCCGCGATGGTGATAAAAACGTCGCCCTTGAAGCGGAGGATCTGCACGTTGATCTCTCCCTGCCATTTGCCGATGCCGATCATGTTTCTCGTCTCCTTTTTCTGTTGTTGCTTTTATTATAGCCGTGATTTCTAAACATTTTGTTAAGATTTTGTGAATTATTGCACACAGGTTGAATAATTATCCGCAATGGCTTGACGGCGGGCCTCAAAATTATTATTATCGAAACAGACAGTAAAAAAATAAAAGGAGGACCGGCAAAGCCGGGAGAAAACCATGGGTAAGCAAAGATATCTTGACGAAGACGAATTCAGAAGCTATGAACTGAAGAGCGACGAGACCAAGGTAAGCGCCCGTTCCCTGATGAAGGGCGCGGGGCTCACGGACGAACAGATCCGCCGCCCGTTCATCGGGGTGTGCAATTCCTATTCCAACTTCTTTCCCGGCCATTCCAATCTGGATAAGATCGGGCAGGCGGTGAAGGACGGCGTTCTCATGGGCGGCGGCACCCCGGTGGAATTCGGCACCATCGGCATTTGCGACGGCATGGTGATGGGCACGGAGGGAATGAAATACTCCCTGCCCAGCCGGGAGCTGATCGCGGACAGCGTAGAGAGCATGGCGAAGGCCCATATCTGCGACGCCATCGTGCTGGTTTGCGGCTGCGATAAGATCATACCCGGTATGCTGATGGGGGCGCTGAGGATCGATATTCCCACGATCGTGGTTACGGCGGGGCCGATGCTGCCCGGGCACTACAACGGCGAGCGCGTGGACGTGCAGACCATTGCCGAAAGCGCCGGCAAGGTGATCGCGGGCACGCTGGACAGCGACGTTTACTGCGCCTATGAGGACGAGGTCTGCCCCACCTGCGGCTCCTGCCAGGGGATGTTCACCGCCAACTCCATGGCGTGCATGACCGAGGTGCTGGGGGTATCCCTTCCCGGCACGGGCACCATCCCTGCGGTGAACTCCAAGCGCATCCACATGGCCAAAAAGAGCGGCATGCTTGCCGTGGAGCTGGCAAAGCGGGATCTGAAGCCCTCGGACTTCATCACACGGGAATCCTTTTTGAACGCCATCAGGCTGGATATGATGCTGGGCTGCTCCACCAACACGGCGCTGCACTTGCCGGCGCTGGCGCACGAAATGGGCATCGATATCACGCTGGAGGACTTTGACCGTATCGGCAGACAGACGCCGCACCTTGTGAAGCTCTCGCCCTCCGGCCCGCACCTGATGGTGGATCTGGATAACGCCGGCGGCGTATCCGCCGTGATCCGGCAGGCGATCGAGGCGGGCGTTCTTTGGGGCGCGCAGGAGACGGTCACCGGCAAAACGCTGGCGCAAAATACCGCCTCGGCAACGGTGCGCGACCGCAGCGTGATCAGGCCCTTCAGCGATCCCTACACGCCCGACGGCGGCCTTGCGGTGCTTTACGGCAATCTGGCGCCGCTGGGCGCGGTCGTAAAAACCGCGGGGGTGGACCCGGATATGCTTGAGCATTCCGGCCCCGCCAAGGTATTCAACAGCCATCAGGAGGCGCTCAACGCCCTGATCTTCGGCGATATCGTGCCGGGGGACGTGGTGGTGCTGCGTTACGAAGGCCCCAAGGGCGGCCCCGGCATGCAGGAGATGCTGATGCTCACGGCGCTGATGTGCGGCATGGGATTGGATAAGGAGATCGCCCTTGTGACGGACGGCCGTTTTTCAGGCTTATCCCGGGGCGGCGTGATCGGCCACGTTTCGCCCGAGGCGGCTTTGGGCGGCGCGATCGCGCTGGTGGAAAACGGCGATACCGTATCGTATTCCATCAAAAACCGCTCCATTACGCTTCATGTGGACGACGGCGAGCTCGAAAGACGCAGAGCCGCGCTGGTGATCCCCGAATGCCCGGTGCAAAAGGGATGGCTTGCCCGCTACGCAAGGCTCGTGGGGCCCGTTTCGGGCGGCGCGGTGCTGGAATAAGACGGTACGGACAGAGAAAAAAGGGGGCGCAAAGCAATGAAAAACAAAAAAAGACGGATCGCGGTTTCGATCGTCTGCTGTGTGCTTGCGGCGGTTTTGTGCGCTGGGGCGGCGATGTTCGGCAGGCTCGGCCTTACGCTGGCGGGCGTTAAGTGCGATGTGGAAAACGGCGTTTACGTCATCGATTACAAAGAGGATTATAAACTGCAGCAGCTTTTGGACGAGGGCGGCATAACAACGCAGGACGAGCTTGCGAAATACCTGATCCGCATTCTGCTCAAGGGCCTGCCCATCGGTATCGATTACGACGTGCCGTCGCTGGCCTGCTCTTCCTTTATCGCCGGAACGCCGGAGGGCGGCCGTGTATTCGGCCGCAATCTTGATAACCAGGAAACGGACCTTGCTGTTGTAAAAACCGCGCCGAAGGACGGATACCGCTCCGTTTCCGTGGTCAATCTCAGTTTTTTGGGGTATACCAAGGAGCATACCCCGGCAAAGCTGACGGACCGCATCGTTGCCATGGGCGCGCCGTATTTCCCGCTGGACGGGATCAATGAAAAGGGGCTCGCCGTGGGCGTGCTGCAGCTGCAGGCGGCAGCCACGGATCAGAATACGGAGAAGGTGGACGTGGACACCACCCTCGCCATACGCATTCTGCTGGATCGCGCGGCAAACGTGGAGGAAGCGGTCGCCCTGCTCCGGCAGTACGATATGCACGCCTCCGCCGGCGGCTGTTATCATTTTCAGCTTGCGGACGCGACGGGCAAAAGCGTGGTTGTGGAATATATCGGCGACGAAATGGTAATCGTTGAACCGCAGGACGGTTTTCTTGCCGCAACGAATTTTTATCTGAGCGAAGTGCCCTTCGATTATGAACCCCAGGGCATGGATCGCTACGACGGCATGAAAGAGACCCTGACGGAAAAGGGCTGTGTTCTGACGGCGGAGGAAGCGATGGCGCTGCTGCAGAAGGTGGCCCTGACCGGCACCGCGCCGGACGCGCAGGGCAGGTCTTACAGCACACAGTGGTCTTCGGTATACGATCTTACGGCGCCCGCGTTAACGCTCTGCCCCGACAGGAACACGGAAGCGCTCTACCGCTTCAGCCCAACGGAATAACCCGACCTAAGCCTCGGCGCACGCGGCGCGGCCTTGAAAGCCTGCCGGACGCCAATGCGCCGTATGGCGCAAGCGCGATGTTTTTTTCCCTGCAGAAAGTAAGCCTTTTTTGTTCAGTTTTTTGATTTTCTTGAGAAATATTCGTCCCTGGTAACGAAATGCCCGTCGATATCACGGATGTGCCGGAACATGATCTTCTAGCCGGGATTTTCTTTTCTTAATTTGCTCAGAAAATCTCTGTAAAGATATCCGTCGGCAAAACAGTTATCCGAAACGTAATAAACATGGTATTCTTTGGAGGGTTCTTTCCCAACACGGACAATGACCATATCTGACCCGGTCGCATTCAGATATTTTTGCCATTTTTCCCGCAGCAGATCTAACTTAATATTATCTTCCTTCTTCCGCTGCTTTTCCGCTCGGAGCTGTTCCTTTTTCGCTTCCTTGATTTGTTTTTCCTTTTCCAAAGTGGCAAGATAGAAGCTGACCGGATTTTGTTCAAAGTGAAAACACTGTTTTCCGAGACAGTCATGAGATTTGCAGATCGTTT
>CAMVBR010000167.1 GCA_947165755.1 uncultured Clostridia bacterium | reverse complement strand
CTCAGCGCCAAACTGAAATATTCAAAGATTCCATAAAACCACGATTCCGTAAAACCACCAAAATTTACAAAAAGGCGGGATATCTCATGTCCAAGCTAACCGTGATCGTAACGGCGTTCAACAATACCGAGGGGCTTCGCTATACGCTGGAAAGCCTCTGCGAGCAGTCCAGCGAGGAATTCGACGTGCTCATCGTGCAGTGCGGGGCGCACAGAAAAAACGAAGACCTCATCAGGGAATACTGCAATGAATACGTGGGCTTCGCCACGGTTTCCGCGCCCAAGGAGAGCCTGATCCCCGACGCCCGCAACGTGGGCGCCGCCAAGGCGGACAGCGACCTCATTCTGTTTATGACCGAGGGCGATTACCTTGCCCCCGAATCGGTGGAGAGCTTTCTGGCGAATTACGAAGAGACCAAGGCGGATATCCTCTGCCCCCGGCTTTATATCTCGGGCGAAAACGAGCCCTATTACCTCGATTGGGCCGATATGCTCGCCACCGTGCCCCATATCGGCAAATTCGACGAGGCGCTGCTCAATACGCTGGACGCGGAGGGCCGCGTATATAAGAAAAAATTTTTCGATTTATATTCGCTCCGCTTCCCCTCGCAGCCCATTCTGTATAACGCCGCCTTTCTCACCGAGTGCGTCTACCGGTGCGACGCCGCCCTCTCCGGCGTGGCGGGGGCCATCTACGATACGAAGAGCACCGGCGTGTTCCTCAACGGCTTCGCCAAAAACGCCGCGCCGAACTCCGCCAACCTCAAGCTGTGCTGCGACCTTTACGACGGCATCGTGGAGATCGTGAAAACCAGCCTCGAGGAGGAGACCGGCGCCTTCACCGGCGAGGAATACACCTTTCAGGAGATCCTGTTTATTTACTTCACCGTGCTCACCGACCGCTTCTACCGTTATTTCTGGTACTTGAAGGACGAGGATCTTGAAGCCCTGCGGCAGAAATACGAGGCGCTCTCGGCCCTGATGACCGAGACGCGCAAAAACAAGATCCCCGCGGCGTTCAAGGACCTGCGCTTCCCCTCCATGTATATGAGCCGCAAGGACGCCGCCGCGCTGCCCATGGTATCGCTGCTGCTGGACCTGAAGGACTACGAAGACCTGCCGGAGCTGATAAGGTCGCTGTATCTGGGCCGGTTCCCGTTTTTCGAGGTGTTCCTGCCCGAGCGCGGCAAAGCCGCCCTGCCCGCCGAATACGCGGATATTGAAAATATGCACGTGCTGCCGGACGCCGGCTTCTTCGGCGCGGCCCGCGCCGCCGCCGTGGGCGTGCCCGTGAACGTGAAGAGCCCCGAGCCGCTGGACCCCAAGGTGCTCTCGGAGCTTTCGGTGGTGAAGGCCCCCGTGCCGGTGTATCAGTATATTTTCGCCAGCAAGCGCAAGAAATACGCTGCGAAAACCTACCTGAAGAAAAAGGGAATGTCGATGCATTAAAACAATTCGTAATGCGTAATTCGTAATGCGTAATTTGATTAATGATTAACGATTAAGGAGAATCGATCCTCGCTATGCAGGAATTTTTACGCAGGACCTGGGCGCAGATCAATCTGGACGCCCTCGTCAATAACATACAGCAGATCAAAAGCGTGGTAAAGCCCACGGCAAAGCTGTGCGCCGTGGTCAAGGCCGATTGCTACGGCCACGGCTACGCCTACACCGCCGCCGAAATGAGCGGGGCGGGGGCGGATTGGTTTGCCGTTTCCAATCTGGCCGAGGCGCTGCAGCTCAGGCGCGTGGGCATCCGCAAGCCGGTGCTCATTTTAGGCTATACCCCGCCCGAAAAGGCGGCCCAGCTCGTATATAACGATATTTCGCAGGCGGTGTTTTCCGCCGATTACGCCCAAGCCCTCTCCGAAAACGCCGTAAAGAGCGGTGTGCGGGTGAACGCCCACGTCAAGATCGATACCGGCATGTCGCGCATCGGCTTCGTATATCACGACAGCGTAGAGGATTACCCCGTGCTGGATGAGATCGCCCGCGTGTGCGCGCTGCCGGGGCTCAGGCCCGAGGGCGTGTTCACCCACTTTTCGTCGGCGGACGCCGAGGACGGCGAGCTCTTCACCCGGCTGCAGTACGACCTGTTTTTGAGCGCCACCGAGCGCCTGAAGGCGAAGGGGATCGTTTTCGACCTGCGCCACTGCGCCAACTCCGCCGCCATACTGCAGTACCCCGAAATGGATCTGGATATGGTGCGGGCGGGCATCATCCTCTACGGCCATTACCCCTCCGCCGCCGTGGGGCGGCGCATCCCGCTGCTGCCGGTGATGGAGCTCAAAAGCGTGATCTCCATGGTGAAAACGGTGCCGGACGATACGCCGGTGAGCTACGGCCGCACCTACCACGCCAAGGGCGAGCGGAGAATCGCCACCGTGCCCATCGGCTACGCGGACGGCTACCCCCGGCTGCTCTCGAACCGGGCCGAAATGCTGGTGGCGGGCAAGCGGGCGCGGGTGCTCGGCAACGTGTGTATGGACCAGACGATGCTGGACGTGACCGATATCCCCGAGGCCGCCGCCGGGCTGCAGATCACGGTGTTCGGCAGCGAGCACGGCGCGTTTCTCAGCGTGGAGGAGCTGGCTGACCTGAGCGGGCTCATCAATTACGAGGTGCTGTGCGCCCTGTCGCGCCGCGTGCCCCGCGTGTATATCAAAAACGACGAGATCATAGAAACCACAGACTATATGCTGTAACGGAGGTACCCTATGAAAAAGTATAAAGTCATTCTTACCGTATTGCTGATCGTGCTGGTGGCCGTGGCTGCCGTGCTGGTATCCGGCGTGCTGGATATCCGCAGCACCCCGTCGCTGGATCCCAACTCCGGCAACAAGGCGGGCAGCACCGCCTATACCGATACCTATACCAAGAGCGAGGCCGTGAAGCTGCCGCTGATGAAAACGGACTTTGCCGACGTTTACTACACCATGAACGACGCGGGCGACGTGAAATTCTATCAGGTGACCCGCGGCGCGGTGACCGAGCTGCCCGAGAGCGAGTCCTACGAGGTATCGGCCGTGTGCAGCAACCAGACCCTCACCGCCGAGGTCCACTTCATCGAGCGCGACGGGCGCACCTACGGCTGCGGCCTGTTTACCAACAAGCTGCACCCCGACGTGCTCATCTACGATTACGCCTTCTTCAAGGTGACCGATATGTTTGAGAGCTACCGCAGCCCTTCCGGCGTGAACTACGCGGGCAGGGGCGGCAAGCTGCTGCTGATCGATACCGATTCCGACCGCGTCTACGTGGATGAAAAGGTATACAGCGAGGCGTTCGTGCTCAACGCCGACCATTCCACCTCGCTCTTCCTCTCGAACGACCAGCGCGTGGTGGGCATGGACGCGAAGGAAAAAACCGATTACAAGATGTTCACCGACGATATCCTCGATCAGGATAAGACCGCCAACATCCTGTTCTTCTCCTCCCGCTACTACGTGGATTACGCCGACAGCGGCAAGGCTGATATCTTCACCTCCGGCGGCAGCGGCACCAACATCGATAACGTGCGCTACGTGATCGATATCGACGGCCTCTACTTCTGGAATTACGAGGGCGAGACCTACTTCTTCCGCGATAACGAGGACGGCTCCTTCTCGCTCAAGGCCTTCAACCCCTCCAATCAGGAGACCCGCCCGCTGGAATCCTTCACCGGGAGCCTGAACGAGGATTACATCGTGCGCGGCAGATATATCTTCAATAAAAAGACCGGCAGCCTGCTCAACGTGATCACGGGCGACGCGAAGCAGGTCACCTACACCTGCTTCAAGGAGGGCTTTGTTGCCGACCTGTTCGAGATCTCCGAAAACGGCCGCTACTGCGCGGTGCGCGGCCTCAACGACGGCGCGAAATGCGCCCTCGGCATCATGGACCTTGAAACCGGCGCCATGACCGCCTACACCGACGAGGTGTTCAACAACGTGGCCAATATCACCCTCACGAACGACGGCGCGGCGGTCGTTTCGGTGAAGGATGCCGATAACGGTTTCTATCAGCTCACCGCCGCGTTCGCCGCCGACGCGCCCGCCGAGGAGACTTCCGCGCAGGAAACCGAAGCCGCACAGGGATAAGGAAGTAAGTTAAAATGCTTTGTCAGAACTGTCATACCAAGGATGCCGGCGTACACCTGAGAAGGATCATCAACGGCGAGGCCGCCGAGGTGCATCTGTGCGCCGACTGCGCCAGAGCGCTGGGCTACGGCAATCTGTTTTCGGGCTTTGCCTTCCCCTTCGCCGCCCGGGCGGCGCAGCCGCTGGCGGGGCCGGATTTCAGCGCGCTGGGCAACCGCGTGGTGCGCTGCGAGGTTTGCGGACTCAGCTTTGAGGATATCGTGCGCGCCTCCCGCCCCGGCTGCCCCAACTGCTATCGGGTGTTCGGCGACAAGCTCAACCCCGTCATCCGCAAAATGCACGGCAGGGCCAAATATCAGCCCGCGCCCAAAACGGCGGCGCCCGTTCCCCCTGCCGACGGCGAAAAGTGGTATAAAACCGCCTCCGAGCACGGCGATATCGTGCTGGGCAGCATCGTGACCCTCACCGCCAACGTGGATGGGCTGCCCTTCCCGGCACGGCTCACGCCGGTGCAGCGCAATACGCTGGGCAGGCGGATCTTATCCGCCCTCGGCGAGAAGACCGCCGGGTTCACCATGGCGGATCCTGCCCGGCTTTACCCCTACGAGGTGGCCGCGCTGGCGGAGCGGGGCCTGATCACCCCGGAATTCGCGTCGTCGGCCGACGGCAGCCTGCTGGCGTTTTCGCCCGATGAGCGCCTGTGCGTGATGCTGTGCGACGAGGACCATATCAAGATCCGCGCCGCCGTGGGCGGCCTTGCCCCCGAAAAGGCCTTTGCCATGGCCGCCGACCTGCGCGCCGCCGTGAACGCGGCCATGCCGCTGGCGGTGAGCCCGGAGCTGGGCTACCTGAACCAGAGCCCGGCGGATCTGGGCACCGGCTGCGTGCCCGCCGTGATCGTGCATTTGCCCGTGCTCTCCCGCACAGGAAAGATCCCGGCGCTTTCGTCCATTATGGGCAAGCTGGGCGTGACCATCGCCCCCTTCGGCGGCAGCGGCCTCAACGTGGTGGGCGACCTCTACCGCGTGAGCAATACCGTTGCGCTGGGGCTGGACGTGACCGAGGCGCTCTCGAACCTCAAGAGCTTTTGCCTGCAGCTCGAAACCCGGGAACGCGCCGCCGCCGAGGCCTACGTGCGCGGTCTCGCGGCGCAGGACCGCATCTCCCGCGCCGTATCGGTGTTATCCGGCGCAAAGCTGCTCACCGCCAACGAAATGAGCGAAATGCTGTCGTGGATCCGCCTGGGCGCGGCACGGGGCCAGTGCGAGTTCAATCTGCCCACCATCAACGAGCTGATGCTCACGCTGCAGCCCGCGGGGGTCAATACGCTGGCAGGGCAAAAGCTGCCCCACGAGCAGCGCGACGAAATGCGCGCCGCCATCGTGCGCAAAACCCTGTTCCCCGCATAAAAATACGCAAAACGAAGTATACTGAAAACAGCACTGTTAAGGCGCTGTTTTCTTTTTTTGCGAGAAGGGAAAAATGAATGAAAATGCGTAATTCGTAATGCGTAATTATCTGAACCTGTATAATAAAAATGTACATTTGAAGTTCGTAATGGTATAATCAAGAA
>CAMVBR010000166.1 GCA_947165755.1 uncultured Clostridia bacterium | reverse complement strand
TACATTATTTATAATAAAATATATATCTCTGAAAGGACCTCCCCGCAAATGAAAAAACCGTACGCAATCTGTTCCGTTATTATAGCAGCCGTTGTTCTGTTTACCGCCGCATCGCCCGCGTTCCCTCGGGCGAACGCCGCCGAAACCGATTATTATCAGGGCGACGTTGATATGAACGGCGAAGTGACCGCCGGCGACGCCCGCACGATCCTCCGCTTCGCGGTACAGCTCGAATCCCTTGAGGAAGCCGCGCTGCCATATGCGGATTACAACGGTGATAACGCCGTCAGCGCCGAAGACGCCCGCCTTACGCTGCGGGCCGCGGTACATCTGGAGCCGCTGATCTATGCCGGCGAATATGTTGAGCCGGAACCGTACATTCCCCCCGCACCCAAAGAAACAAGAAGCTCTTTTGCTTCCTCCATGGCAAAAGCCGTCTCTTACGGCGATATCAAAGACAATATGGATTGGATGGTAAACACCCTGGGCGAACGCAACTGGCATACCCGCACCAATTATTCCAAAGTGGATTACATCTATGAACGCCTTTCCTCTTACGGCTTTACCGATCTCCGCTATCAGAGCTTTGTAAAAAACGGCGTTACCGGCTATAACGTGATCGCCACCATCCCCACCGCCGTAAAAAATCCGGATATCATTGTGATCTGCGCCCACTACGATACCGCCCGGGGCACCGGCGGCGCGGTGGATAATTCCTCCGGCGCGGTGGCGCTGCTGCAGCTGGCAAAGCGCTTTCTGTACGAGGACCGCGATTACGGCGCCGAGATCCGTTTCTTATTCACCGACGGCGAAGAGCAGGGCTATTACGGCGCTTACGGCTATGTGTATTCCCTTTCGCAATCCGAGATCGACCGCCACGCGATCGTCCTGAATATGGATATGATGGGCAAGCCCAATTCCCTTTATTCCGATACGAATTATTACCTTGCCGTGGCAACCGAGCCCGCCCAGAACTATTACTATTACAACGCCCGTGAAAACGTTGGCAGCCGCGCGCTGGATGAGGCGAAAAAAGCCCTCGGCGATCTGGGAGAAAAGGGGTATTATTCCCCCGTACGCGCCGGTCTGCACGATATCGTTCCCTTCCGCGGCTACGGCATTCCCGCCCTCACCCTCTCTTGGCGGCGCATTTATGCCGACGGCTCCTACGGCTCCGATTACGGCCTTGCGTCCCCCTCCATCATTCACCAGTCTTACGACAACATCTATTATTTTGATATGGATTCCCTCTATAACGCCACGCGCCTGATGGCATACGGCGCGGCGCTGGTTCTGGCGCCGTATATGGGACTTTGAAAAAACTCAAAAAAACCGGCGGGGAACATCCTCGCCGGTTTCTTATGTTTGTTTGTGTCAGCCTTCTACGGGGGCGCCTACGGGGCACACTTCTGCGCAGTTGCCGCAGTCGATGCAGGTATCAGCGTCGATCACGTATTTGTCGCTGCCCTCGGAGATCGCTTCCACGGGGCACTCTGCTGCGCAAGCGCCGCAGGAGATGCATTCATCGGTGATTTTGTAAGCCATATTACAGCCTCCTTTTCATTCATTGCGCCTTCATTGTAACATATCTTCGGGATTTTGCAATAGGTTTTTAAAAAATATTTTTATGAATTCCGACGGATTGATGTGTTAGCTTTTGCTAACTATTTGTGCCTGTTTCACAATTTTATGTTCTGCCCGTAATTTTTTGACAGGAAAACAATTTTATGATATAATATAAGTAATTATTATATTCATCAATTTTATTATTACAGTGTTTTTTAGGTTTTCCGTGCTATTCTTACGGTAACGCCTACGCTTCTTATCAATCCGTGAAAAAACAGAGGAGGCAGCTTATGTCCTATTCCGATATCACGCCGTACGTTACGGCGCTGTCTGAAAAAAGCCGGCAGAACAACCACATCACGCCGGAGATGTACCCCCGGAACAACGTAAAAAGCGGTTTGCGGGATAAAAACGGAAACGGCGTGGTCACCGGGCTTACCGAGGTGAGCAAGATCGTATCCAAAGCGCCGGATGAAAACGGCGATCTGCAGCCCTGCCCCGGGCAGCTGTATTACCGGGGCGTAAACGTGCGCGATTTTGTAAACGGCTTTATGAGCGAAAAGCGCTTCGGCTTTGAGGAGCTGATCTATCTGCTGCTCGCCGGGGAGCTGCCCTCGGCCGCCGCGCTGGAGGATTTCAGCCGTACCATCGGCAATTACCGCAGCCTGCCGCCCTCTTTCGTGCGGGATATGATTCTGAAGGCCTCCAGCAAAAACGTAATGAATCTGATGAGCCGCTCGGTGCTGGCGCTGTATTCTTACGATAAAAACCCGGACGATATCTCTCTGCCCAACGTAATGCGCCAGAGCCTGCAGCTGATCTCCATGTTCCCGCTGATTGCGGTATACGGCTACCACGCCTACCGGCACTATCATCTGGGCCAGACGCTGATGATCCGCAACCCCGTGCCGGAGCTCTCCACCGCCGAAAACCTGCTGCGTATCCTGCGCAAAAACGCGAAATATACGGAGCTGGAAGCCCGCATCCTCGATCTGTCGCTGGTATTGCACGCGGAGCACGGCGGCGGCAACAACTCCACCTTTACCACCCACGTGGTCACCTCTTCCGGCACCGATACCTATTCCGCCGTGGCCGCGGCGCTGGGCTCGCTGAAAGGCCCCCGGCACGGCGGCGCCAACGTGAAGGTGGTGCAGATGTTCGACGATATGAAAAAGAGCGTCAACACCAAAGACGACGGCCAGATCCGCGATTACCTTGCCCGCCTGCTGAACAAAGAAGCCTTCGACCGGGCAGGGCTGATCTACGGCATGGGCCACGCGGTGTATTCGGTATCGGACCCCCGCGCCGATATATTAAAGGAATGCGTCCGCGATCTTGCGGCGTCCGGCGGGTTTGAAGAGGATTACCTGCTCTACCGCAAGGTGGCGAAATTCGCCCCGGAGCTGATCGCCGAAAAGCGCCGCATTTACAAGGGCGTGAGCGCCAACGTGGATTTTTATTCCGGCCTGGTATACAAAATGCTGGCGCTGCCCTATGAGCTGTTCACCCCCATGTTCGCCGTGGCCCGCATCGCCGGGTGGAGCGCCCACCGCATCGAAGAGATCCAGAACAACGGCAAGATCATCCGCCCCGCCTACCTCGCCGTGAACGACGAAGCCCACTACGTGCCGCTGGGGGAGAGATAAGCGGCGTTCGTCGCGCCGTCGGCGCGAAAGCCGTTCGCCGTTCGCAATCGGGCAGGCAGACATGGGGACGGCTTCTATGTCTTCGCCCGGCACATAAAAGCCCGAAATTTGCAATCAAAACGAAGACATAGAACCGTCCCCTTGTCTGACGGATGGTATGGATCGGGTTGATTTTTCAAGCCTGTAAAAGAGAATTTCTTCGCCTGCCGCAATGAGATTTGCGGGCTGATTTCAGACATGGGGACGGTTCTATGTCTTTTTTTTCTTCCGAATTTCCGGTCTTTGCAAACTTTAAAGACATAGAAGCCGTCCCCGTGTCCGGGCGCCTTTTTGCAAACCAATTGCTCAATGCTTCTCGCTAAATTATAATTTACCGCTCATCCGTCTTGTTTTCGCACAAACAAAAAAGCTTACCTGTTTTGAATCAATGGGTAAGCTTTTTAATATTTATTCAGTTATCAGATACGGGTTAACGGGGCGCGGCGGTTTTCTGCTTATTCTGCACAATGGGTTTGTTTTTGCTCTTGCCGTACCACACCACTTCGCGGGTGAATTCGGCAAGGTCGGTATACCGGTCCGGCGTAAAGCGGACCGTGTTCGTATTTTTTTCCGGCTGCCGGGGGATGGGGGCAAAGGGATTTTCAAAATAGGGGAGCCAATCGTAAAGAAAGGTCTCTTCGTGAGGCAGGGCGCAGGGTACGGTCACGTCCGAACGCTGGTATAAAAACAGATCCTCAAACAGGGCGGTATCGTCAAAAAACGCGGCGAGGCAGGGGCGCAGCGCGGCGAAAAAGCGTTCGTGCTCGGTTACCGCGCACATGAAAAGCGCCTCTTCAAAGGGCAGGTAGATATCCCCGAAACGCTCGTCCGCAAAATAGAGATCGCCCTTTTCCGCGATAAAATCATCCAGCGTGCGGGTTACGTAATCCAATATGCCCTTCAAAAACGGATCTTCGTTTTCGATAAATTCAAACACGCGGGTGTAAAACCGCTGATAGCTCACGTCTTTTGCCCAGCGCAGATAAAAAGCGATATCCCGCAGCAGCCCGAAGGAGTGAAACGCCCTTACGCAGGCGCACAGCCGCACGATCCTGCGCCATTCGTATCGGCTCAGGGTGTTGGTTTCCACCACGATCTCGCTGCGGGAGCCGTACACCGCCTCCGCGTGGGTGGAGCCGTGGGTCTGCCGCAGGTTGGAACGCACGGTTTTGATGCCGTATTTTTCAATCACCTCCGGCGCGTGCATCGGCGCCGCGGGCAGCAGCTCGCAGTTATGGATATTGAGCAGTTCGTGCTGCCCAAGCTCGATCACGCCGAACAGCCCGCTGCAAAAGCTCTCGTAGGTTTCACCGGGCAGCGCGATGATCAGATCCGTAAAGGTGATCATGCCCGCCTCGCGGTAGCGTTTCAGCTCCGCGGCAAAATCCTCGTTGCTCATATTTTTGCGGTGGATGTTTTCCAGCACCTTGGGGGTAAGGCTCTGGCAGGCGATATCCACGCCCTTGTTCAGCCCCACCGAGAACAGCTTTTTGTTGATCTTAAAGATCAGGTCGTCCTTGAATTTGGCTGCGATGATCTCAAATTTCTGGGGGTAGCCGTACTTCTTTTTCAGCTCGATCACATAATCGATGATCTCTTCGTCCCGGGGAAAGATACCGAAGTTGGCGTCCGCGCACATGCAGTAATCGATCTTGTGGGCGGCGCTCCATTCCAGATCCTTTTTCACCCGGTCCATCGAGAATTTGCGCAGGGGCGCGTCGTTGTCGCCCCAGGAGCAGTACAGGCACTTGTAGGGGCAGCCCCGGTTGGTTTCCACAATGGTGTGAAACCGGATCCCCCGCAGACGCTCGTCCGCCATAATACCGTCAAAATAGCCGCCTGTGTAGGGGGAAGGGAAGTTGTAAACGTCCCCCGGCGCCGCCTTTTTTGTAACTACGGTTTCGCCGTTTTCGCGGAAGGCGATATTCGGCACGTCCCGCAGCGGCGTCTGCCCGTCCAGCGCGCGCAGTATGGCGCAGAAGGTCTCTTCCCCCTCGCCGTACATCAGCACGTCCACTTGCGGGTGCTGCCGCAGCACCGTGGTATCCTCCGGGATCTGCGGCCCGCCGAAGGCGATCACGCAATGCGGGAACCGGGCCTTGATCAGCTCCGCCAGCCGCAGATGATATTCGATGTTCCATATGTAGCAGGAAAAGCCCGCGATAAAAGGCGCCTCCAATGCGGCGGCCACGGTTTCGGGCTCGTCCTTCAAAAAAAGCAGCTCCTTCAGCGCGTAGGCGTTTTTGATATCCGCAAACTGCCAGCTGTAAGCCGCGATCACCCCAATGGAATAGGGCAGATAGATCGCGCCGGAGAGCATATTTGTGGGCTGCACAAGATACACGTTTTTTTTCTCTGCCGCCGTTTCCGTAAATACGCCCTCCTTTCGCTTTTTATCCTTTTTAT
>CAMVBR010000165.1 GCA_947165755.1 uncultured Clostridia bacterium | reverse complement strand
ATTGGCGTCACCCGGGTTTTTCAGTTCAATAACACATAAGGGCATGCCGTTTATATAAAGCAGCACGTCCGGGCGTCGATTTTCAACTTGTCCGTTATTCGTATATTCTACGGTAAACTGATTTACGGCGCGAAAGATATTGTTATCGGTATCGTCAAAGTCGATCAGCGGCACCATGCAGGCGATCCCGTTCTGCGGTGTAAACTGAATACCGTTCACCATCCAACCGTAAACCTTGTGCAGCGTAGCGAAATCGCTCTCAGCACCGGCAAGCCTGACGGTATCCATGATTTGACGGATTTCTTCGGCAAGCAGATCGGGATTCGTTTTGCTCAAAAACTGTTCCAGATCATCTGCATACAAAACTTCTCGTTTTGATGCGCGGCTGATATTGTTTCCGGCAAGATACTGCCAGCCCTCTGTCTCCAAGAAAGAGAGAAAAGCATTTTCAAAATCCGATTCACAAAAGCGCCCGTTGAAGTTTTGCAGTTTTGACATTGTATTTGCCTCCAAGCAAAAAAGATTCGTAAATGCCGATTTTCAGCCATTAACTCGTTTTAACAGATTGCTTTCTTGTATTTTTGCTGCAAACGATGTGTTGATAACCCTTGTTATTTTGTCATTAGTTTTTTGCGAATTAAGCCATTCTATAAGTCGCGTGAAATTCTCACGTGATTTCTTCAAGTTATCTCCGGTCGAGAAATTACTCTCATCAAATACAAGCCCCAACAGTGATCTGGCGAGTTCTTGCTTGTTTTCATTTAGAGAGGTTGCATACCGTTTCTTGAATAATTCTAATAATTCATCATCGAACTCATCAATGCAAAGCCCCTTGTGGAAATAGCCGGATTCAGCAATACCTCCATCAAGAAATTTGATATATAGTCTTCTGTTTTCCCATGCAATCATTTGATTATCCAGCTTTTCCATCTGTTTGAACAGATAATGCGCATCCACGTCAATATAGTTGCCTTCTTCAAACATATGACAGCGTGGCTCAGATACATCTCCTTGCTTGATTTCTTTAAGCCTCAGTTTGAAGCCATCTTCCATCCTGTCATAAGATACTTCACATGGCAATTCTATTGAATTCTCTTTAAGTCTGTGTATTTTTTTCAATAAAGAAATAAGGTTTTCGCGAGAAAGCTCGCCATTATACGCCTTTTCTATTGCAGGGGGCAGTCCTTCATCAATATCCTTCTGTTCGAGGCTCCAAAAATCCAACAACAGAAAGCGATTTAAAGGAGATAGCTCCGTTTTGACATATTTATTATGCAATTCCTGAACAAATGCAGATTTATCCCAAACACCTTTATAAATCCATCTGGTAAAGGCAGAAAAGGAGCTTTGTTTTTTATCCTTGTATATATATTGTTTTTCTTCCTCAACGTCGAGAGAAAGAGAGTTTTTTCTTCTTGATGTTTCAGAATCTTCATTAGGCGGCACCTTAGAAATGAACAATTCTGCAGCAAATGTATAAAGTGCCCATTTCATGTTATCGGTTGCAATGTCAGTTTCTTTCCACGCATCGAAGACTCGCTCAAAATCAGCTAATGCAGATTTGAGCGTACGCAAATTAAAAGACTCGCTTTCAAAAAAAACCTGTTTTATCAATTCTTTGTTTTCATCTAAGAACACCTTGTAACCCTTTGATGTTTCAGAGTAAGCTTTAATAATCTGATCGATCAGTGTCCTATAGACAGCTGCCATTCTAATTGTTCGGGATATCAGCTTTTCTTTGTATTCCTTATATCCATTGCTCTTTATCTTCTCTTCATCAGCTACGATAATAACCCTGATTTGTTTGTTCTCTACATACTCATTCAGCGCCCCAAGCAAATCTTTCTCCTGAAGATTGCTCCTTTCCAAATCATCAAAAATAAGGATGAATTTACGCTTCTTGTCGTCTTTCCCAATTGTGTTTTTTACTTCAATGAATGCCGAAAGGTCATAATCCATAATGGCTGCCAGTCCGTGTGAAGCAGCCGAAAGCCCCGGGACACCTTCCGCAGCTATACTTGCAATTGCTGTTGCATCTTTCGCAACAGTTGTAACGGATTTTGAAAGCTTCTTTGCTTTTTTCCCAAAGGAGCCAAGCATGAAGCCTATATATTCGTCCTTAACTCGCTTATTGATTGCAGCGACACTGTCAAGACCAAATAATGAAATCGTGGCAATGGCAGCTTTTTTGTTGTCGTTCAATTCCTTTGCAATTTCTTTTACCAAGTAGGATTTACCGCACCCCCATGGTCCCGTGAGTAAGAGCGCACCGGTCAATTCGTTTTGATTGATATAATCAAGTATTTCCTCTCTGACATCCATTAAGCGGTTCCTTCCTCTAATGACCCTTTTATCAGTATCGGGCAAATATCTTTTATCAGCATTTTCAACTGTTCATTGATTTTTTTCCGCATCATATAAACGCCGAATATTTCTGCGATTGAAGATTGTGTTGCTAAATCAGGAATGGGAATTTCCACTTCCTGCATTAGATCAAAAGAGAACGTATCCCGTACGGAACCCATTGCGTAAAACATTGTGCTTCGTTGAAATTCTTCTCTCCTAAACCAAAGCATTAAGTATTCAGGTAGAAGTTCATATGGTTTTGACACTTCAAAAACTATATACATAGGTGAAATGATACACGACTCACCATTTAACAGTGCGATCGAGCCGAGGTTGATTCGAGATGGATTATAGGCAAATTGTCTAATAGTTACGATTTTATAGTTTGTAAAATCAAGCCCATTGGTGTCTGCTTTTGTTTCTCCAAATTCACCAGAACTATTGACGCCTTGGACACGATTTACGGTATTATTCGAATTACGACAGTTTACCTCAGAAATAAAAGTACCAATTCTCTCACACGGCATTTGTCGCCGCAAATTTTCAATATACCCATCGCAAACAAGCTTCAAATCCTCCAACCCGCGTTCGTAACTCTGTTGATTGGCAACCATTGCGTTGTAAATGTCCACATATTTTTGCTGAATCTCAACATCTGGAAGAACTATTTCCAAATCGCACATATTGTCCCAATTAAAGAAAAGCGTTGCACTGCCATATGTTTGGAACAACATATAACGATCAAATTCTGCTCGGAGGAACCATATATAGAGATAATCCGGTAGAAGGACTTTTATTGCAATTTCTGGTTTTACATAAAATGCAACATAATCGTTTGTAAAGATAAAAGTATCATCAGAAGTGTTATACCCGAGGCCCAGTTTATCGTGAACTCTATGATTAAAGATGAATCCGCCTGGTCTTACAACAAGGAATTTACTAAGATCTCGCTCTTCAACATTGACCTTAGTGTTGGAAATCCCTTTGGAGTTAAGAACCCCTCTAACATCAGATATGCCATATTCCAACCTTATGTTGTATTCCGTATTTCTGTCAAGGAGTTCCCCCAATCTATATTTAGTCAAGGCCATACCCGATCCCCCTGAACGCTTCTTCCAACATCCTTTGAGATTCCTTTTCCTGCATCAGCAGATTCCGCATTTCCTGTTGAATGCGGCACATCTCCGCAGGGAAATCAATCTCCAAATCATGGTCGATAAATTCAATGTATTTGCTGGGAACAAGGCTCCAACCGTTTTTCTCGATTTCGGAAATGCTAACGCTGCGGTAAAGCTCCGGTATTGCATAATCCTTTCCGTCAATACCGTCTCTCTGCCACGTATGATAGATTTCTGCTGCTCTTTCGATCTGTTCCGTTGTGAGGCGGATTTTCTTCTTGTTTTCATTCTTTACCGGGTTTTCTGTCCAAGTGCGCAGATCCATAAAAAGATACTCATGTTCACGGTTCCGTAATTTGCGACCGTGATAATCTCCGCCTTTTTTGTTTTGATTCAGAATCCAAAGCGTAACGCTGATATCGGTGGTGATAAACAGCTCACGGGGAAGAATGATGATCGCTTCAACCTTATCGTTCTTGATAAGTCTTTTACGGATCTCCAAAGTATCGCTGTCGCCCAAAGCGCCGTTTGCAAGCAGGAAGCCCGCAACCCCATCCAACGGTTTTAAGTGGGAGAGGATATGCAGAATCCAAGCATAGTTCGCGTTGCTCTCCGGCGGCGTAACATAATCTGCCCAACGAGCGTCATTTTTCAGATTCTCGTCGTACCATCCCTTCAGATTGAAAGGCGGATTTGCCATAATATAATTGAAGTAAATACCTTTGTGCAAATCGTGTGTAAAAGAAGAATCTGCTTCGCCTCCGAGATTATGGCTGATTCCGCGCAGTGCAAGATTCATCTTCGCCAGCCGATACGTCGCCGGTTCTTTTTCCTGCCCGTACACGTTAATGCAGCTGATATCGCCGCGCTTTGCTTTGACCAATTCCGCGCTCTGAATGAACATGCCGCCGGAACCGCAGCAGGGATCGTATAACGTGCCGTCAAAAGGTTCAATCATTGCGGCGATCATCTGAACCACGTCATGCGGCGTGTAGTATTCGCCTTCTTCTTTGGTTGCGTTCACGGCAAACTCTTTCAGGAAGTATTCATATACGCGGCCGATCAAATCTTTTTCTTCGCCGAACGCCTTATGGCTGATCTTGTTTACCTCATCAATCAGCTTTTTGATATCGTTTGGAGCGAGATTCCGCGTGGTGAACGTACCTTCTACAAAGCAGCCCTTGAGCGCGGCACTGCTTGCGGCAATGCTATGCAAAGCCGTATCCAACGCCACGTTCAACCCCGGAGCCGGTGTATTGATGATAGTAGACCAACGCGCCTCAACCGGCAGGTTATAAGTGCCGTCCGTAAACGTAGCGTCATCAAAGAAAGCCTTGAAAATTTCTTCATCGTCAGGATCAAGCCCCTGTGCCAGTAATTCTTTGCGCAGATTCTCAACGCCGTCTTCAAACTTTTCGCCGATGAAGCGCAGGAAAACAAGCGTCAACATCATGTCACGCTTTTCAAAAAACGAACCGGAATTCCTTGCCGCCCGCAATATATCCCTGCACTTGAAAAGAATACTATCCAAGTTGATCTTTTCTTCTGCTTTTTTCTTTACCGCCATATCATTTCGCTCCTATTCTAAAAAAACGTAAGCGTTATGCTTCTTTCTTAAACCATTCCGCTTCAATGGCTTCATAGGGAAGCTGGTGGTTTTCACAAAACTGCTTTATCTGTTTCATAGCAGAAAGATTTGGTTTGCTTTTACCTGTTTCCCAACGGTTGATCGTTGAAACGGCAACACCGATTTCAGAAGCGAAGCTCTCTTGGGATAAAAAAGCTTTTTGCCTTGTAACTCTTATAACTTCAGCCAACTGCATAATGCTACAATACTCCCTCTATTATTCTTTCATCAGTATATCATTTACCTCTCATTTTTGCAATAAGCTATATTGAGAAAAACTGTATTGTTATATATTCATTACGTTTTTATTCCATTTCTCTGCAAGTTCTTTGAACTGCGCTGCACCTGATCCCGTGGTGTGCGTTACATAAGTTATTACGAAATCCGATCTTTTTAGCATCCACTTATTTCGATATCCGATCGCAAAACGCTTGGGTACGGTTTCAATGCCTTCGGGCAGTATGGTATCAGAGTAATCTGTGAAATCATCCAGCAATTGTTTCTTCGGGAAATAAGCAAGAACAACGTAATATGTAATTGGATATTGAGTGGATAGCTCTCGTAGTGTTTTATGAACCATCTCGTCAAAGTCTCCATGATTTCCCA
>CAMVBR010000164.1 GCA_947165755.1 uncultured Clostridia bacterium | reverse complement strand
GCTTGCAGCTTGTAGCTTGCAGCTTCGCGCTATCAGCGCGATAAACTGCCAATTTCTATTGACTTTCCTTGCATAATTATGTTACTATTTTTATAACATCTGCGCTTGCCGCGCAAAAGGAGAGAGAAAATCCATGCAGATCAAAAACTTCATTCTTCGCTACTTCGCCGCGATCCTTGCGGCCGTTATGCTGCTCTTTGCCGGGCGTACCTCCGGCGGCGGCTGGACCGCCCGCAAGCCCGACGACTGCAAGCTCACCTTCTCGGTGCTTTCGGACGTGCACGTTGAGGGCAACAACTTTGAACGCTATAAGATCTTCGCCCACGCCCTGCAGGACGTGAAGCGCAACGCCGCCAACGACGCGGTGGTCTTTTTGGGCGATAGCACCATGAACGGGCAGCATATAGAAAACCTGCTGTTCCACGGGGCCGTTTCCGCCGTGCTGGGCAAGGACGCCACCGTGCTGCCGGTGATGGGCAACCACGATATCGGCAACGGCGAGGGCGATTACGAGACCCTACAAAACCGCTGGTACAGCTACACCGAGGCCTTCTTCGGCCGCAAGCTGCAGCACCCCTATTATTACGAGGTGATTGACGGCTGCTATTTCATCGTGCTGGGCATGGAAGCGCAGCTCGTTTATGAAATGACGGTTTCCGAGGAGCAGTTTTCGTGGCTCGAGGGCGTTCTGGCCGAGGCGGCCGAGAGCGGCAAGCCCTGCTTCGTGTTCTCCCACTATCCCATGGACGAAGCCATCGACGAGGACGGCGCCCATACCGACCGCCTTACGAATATGCTGGCCGAGTATAACCGCACGCACGATCTGTTTTGCTTCGTGGGCCACACCCACATGCCCATGCACCTGTGGTGGAGTTTCCATAATTTCGACGGCTTCCCCGAGACCTACCTGCCCCGCCTGACCGAGCTTTCCGGCGGCGAGGACGACGAGGCCTACGAGGATACCGGCGTGGGCGTGCAGGTGGAGGTGTACGAAAACGAGGTGGTCATCCGCGCCCGCGACTTCTACCGCGGCGAGTGGAAAACCGATACGTGGGAAGACGACTTCCCGCTGATGGAGGTCACCTATTCGCTGAAAAACCCGATCGCTTAATAGTGAGGCTGTAAGACAGGGGACGGTTCAATGACGGTTCCCTGTCTTGACTTCAAATCGCAATAAAAGACAAAAACGAACCCGTTCACGAGGAATGGGTTCGTTCCTTTTTATTGTCCGTTACGGGCAGATCTTGCCGTCGCGCACCCGCAGGTCGAAGGAGGCCTGCGCGTCGTCGCTCGATGCGCCCAGAATCAGCTTGTGGTCGCCGTTGTGGGGGCCGAAGACCATATCGGCGTTGTAATACGAAAGGTCCTCAAGCATAACCTTGAGCGAAACGCGGCGTTCCTGCCCGGCAGGTACCTCCACGCGGGCGTAAGCCTTGAGCCGCTTTATCGGCCGCAGCGTCTCGCAGTGAGTGGAGGAGAGGTAGAGCTGCGCGATCTCGGCGCCGTCGTATTTTCCGGTGTTCTTCACGGTAAACGAGATCTCCACCGCGCCGTCGGCGAGGGTGAGGCGCGCGTCCGTAAAGGCAAACGAGGTGTAGCTCAGTCCGAAGCCGAAGGGGAAGAGGGGAGAGCCGTCGTTATCGCAGTAGCCGTAGCCCCGGCCGCTGGGCTTGCGGTCGTAAAACAGCGGCGTCTGCCCCGCGTGGCGCGGGAAGGTGATGGGCGTTTTTGCCGAGGGGTTCGTTTCGCCGAATAAGATCTCTGTGAGGGCCTTCGCGCCCTGCTCGCCCGGGTACCACGCCTCCAGCACCGCGCCCACAGGGTCGATCCACGCGGTCATATCCACCGGCGCGCCGTTGAGCAAAATCACCACCGCGTTGGGGTCCGCCGCCGCAAGGGCGAGAATGGCGGCCTCCTGGTTTTCGGTCACGGTCTGGGTCTGCTCGTCCACGATCAGCCCGGCCGCATTCCGATCGCCCTTATGTACGGTCACCGAGGGCAGCCTGAGGTCGCTGCGGTCCGCGCCCTCGCCCTCCACCAGCGAGGTGAAATACAGGTTCACGTCGCATTTTTTCGCGGCTGCGGCGATCTCCTCGCCCGCCGCCGTTATAAAGGTCACGTCCTCGCCCAGATACGCCCTGAGGGCTTCCAGCGGGGTGGGGGCGTCCGCGCCCGTCCACGGCGTGCCGTAGGGGCCCGAGTAGTTGGAACCCACCGGGATCAGCCCGGCGCTCTGCCCGAACACGCCCACGGTTTTTATTTTTGTTTTGTCCAGCGGCAGCACGCCGTTGTTTTTCAGCAGTATGATCGTCTCCCGGGCAGCCCTGAGGGCTAGCGCGCGGTGGGCGTCGTTTCTCACCAGCGCCTCGGCCGCCGCCGGGTCTTTATAGGGGGCATCGAACAGCCCCAGCCGGAATTTGGCGGTGAGGATACGCAAAACGTTTTTGTCGAGGTCGGCTTCGGTGAGCAGCCCCCGGTCGAGGGCCTCTTTTACGGTGGCATAGCGGTTATAGGGCAAGATCACGTCCAGCCCGGCCTTCAGCGCCATGGCGGCTGCCTCGGCCTCGGAGGCGGCGAACCCGTGGGCCGTGTGCAGGCCCTCCACGCCGCTGTAATCCGATACCGTAAAGCCGTCGAAGCCCCATTCCTTCCGCAAGATATCGGTGAGCAGCCGCCGGTTGGCGGTGCAGGGAACGCCGTTCCAGCCGTTGTAGGCGGCCATCACGCTCTTCGCGCCCGCGTCGAAGCAGGCCTTGAAGGGCGGCAGAAAGGTCTCGCGCAGCGTGCGCTCATCCGTATCGGAATAGTTGGAATCCCGCCCGCCGGCGGCGTAGTTATCGGCAAAGTGCTTCGGGGTGGCGATCACGCCGTTCTCCTGCAGGCCGCGGGTCATGGCCGCGCCCATATCGCAGCAGATCTTCACGTCCTCGCCGAAGGATTCCACTGTGCGGCCCCAGCGGCAGTCCCGCACTAAATTCACCACGGGGGCGAACACCTGCCGCACCCCCACGGCGGCGCATTCGCTGCCGATCACGCGCGAAACGTCCAGCATCAGCGCCGGGTCAAAGGCCGAGGCCATGGCGATGGGCTGCGGAAAGCAGGTGCCCATGCCCCACTGCGCGCCGTGCAGCGCCTCGCCGTTTTCTATGGGCGGAATGCCGTTGGGCTGCGCGGCGATGCTTTTTCTTACGTCCCCGTTGATCTTTTCCGTCACCTCGGCGGGGGAGGCGGGCGTTTTTCTTTTATAGTGCATAAAGTGGCCGGGGTTGCGGTAGCTGCCGCAAAGGGGCTCGCGGCGGGCGTCGTAATCCGCGTCGTCCGCGTTGAAATACATATCCGCGGTCACCTGCCGCAGCTTTTCTTCCACGGTCATTTTTTCGAGCAGCGCCGCGGCGCGGCGTTCGGGCGTATCGTTCATAGGGGCCTCCTTATGTTTATTTTCTTAATTATACCATATTTTATTTAGCGGTACAACGCATTTTTCCACATTACGTATTGAAATGTTGAATTGGGTTTGATACAATATAATTAACGATATGAGAAAGGGTTTGCGGTTCTTTCGCAAAGATGGAAGAAAAAATGAAACATGGTATAAAACGCGTATTTGCCTGCATGCTCGCGGCGGTTATGCTGCTCGCGCTGGCCGTGCCCGCCTTTGCGGGGCTGGACGGCGACTACACCTCCCCGGTGCCCACGGTATACCTGCAGGGGCAGGGGAGCACGCTTTACGCGGACAAAGACGATACGAACTCCGGCTTTATTCACGACTTGGAGGTGCCGGACGGCTATATCGAGGACGTGGCCAAATCGCTGATCGGCCCGCTGGCGAAGGGCGTTCTGCTGAACCGCTGGGATGAATGGGTAGATACCTTCGTAGAGGGCGTTGCGCCTCTGCTAGAAAAGCAGGCGCTCGATGCCAACGGCGAGGCCTCCGACGGCAGCGGCATCTATACCTCCTCGGGCAAGGCCAACCGCGTGCTGCCCGACGGCAGCTATCGGATCGGCGCCTACACCCCCATGTACGACTGGCGCCTCGATCCCTACGTGATCGCTGAAGATATCCACACCTATATTTCGCAGGTGAAGGCCGCCACCAAGGCCGAAAAGGTGAACCTGATGGGCCGCAGCATCGGCGCCAGCGTGGTGATGGCGTATCTGGAGCTCTACGGCGCCGAGGGGCTCGATAATATCGTGCTTTACTGCCCCAGCTTTACGGGAATGGAGGCCGTGAGCAAGATTTTCGCCGGCAAGGTGGATATCGATCCCAAGGGCCTCAACAGCTTCGTGGATTTCTACGTGGAGAGCGGCAGCGCCGATTCTCTGGCGGACGGCGATACCCTGCAGGTGGTTATGGACGTGGTCTCGGTGCTGGTTTCGCTGCGTGGGCTCGATCTGCCCAGCGGCATGCTCGAGAATATCTACGCCCACGTTTACGGCGAGGTCTATCCCCGCCTGCTGGTGAAGTCCTACGGCTCCATGCCCTCGTTCTGGAGCCTTGTGGGCGACGAGGATTATGAGGACGCCAAGGCCGCCGTATTCGGCGGGCAGGAGGACGTTTACGCCGGGCTCATCGAAAAGATCGACCGCTTCCACTACAACAACCTGAACCGCTCCGCCGAGATCCTCACATCTCTGTATGAGGCGGGCGCCAAGATCCAGATCGTGGCCAAATACGGCGTGCCCATGGTGCCCGTGATAGAGGGGAACAGCCTGCAGAGCGATATGCTCACCTCCGTGGCCTCCGCCACGCTCGGCGCAGCCTGCGCGCCCTACGGCGAGGCTCTCTCCAACGCCTACGTGGCCGCCCGCGCCGCCGCCGGCAAGGCGAAATACATCGGCGCCGATCTGGCGGTGGACGCCTCCACGGCCCTGCTGCCCGACCACACCTGGTTCATAAAAAATCTTGCCCACCGCGATATGCCCGAAAGCGTGAACGTGCTGTTTGAGCATATCTTCAATTACGACGGCTACTGCACCGTGTTCGACGACCCCGAGATCCCACAGTACCTGTGGTACGACGCCGCGGAGAGCACGCTAACGCCCCTCACTCAGGATTCGGGCAAAAAGACCGACGTGCGCAGCTTCTTTACCCGTATTCTCAACATTTTCCGCTTTATCATCAACTACCTGAAAAAAGCGCTTGGAATCAATCAATGAGCAAGCTTTCCTATGATACGCTTTACGGCCTGTTCCGGGATGCCACGCCCTTGAAAGCCGATTGCGGCGCGGTATGCGGCGGCGCCTGCTGCAAGGGCGACGATACCGTGGGCATGCTGCTGTTTCCCGGGGAGCCCACAACGCTCCCGGTCGCCGAGGCGGACGGCCGCCGCTTCGTGCTTTGCGGCGGGCACTGCGAACGGGAAGCCCGCCCGCTGGCGTGCCGCATCTTTCCGCTGTTTCCGGCTGTGGATGAACGCGGCCGCGTGCGCGTGATCGCCGATCCCCGCGCTTTTCCGGTGTGCCCGCTGGCGCGGCAGGCGCAAAACGTGCGCTTCGATCCCCGTTTTACGCGGCGGGTCAGAAAAGCCGGCAGGCTGCTGGCAAAGGACCCGGCCTGCTTCGCTTTTTTGCGCGAGCTGACCGACGAGCTCGACGAGATCGTCCGCATGAACGAATTGCTGCAATAACAAAACCGAACGCCGGGCGAAAGCCCGGCGTTTTCAAATTTCAGTTTAGCGCACAGCGCTAAACTGAAATTTGCGCCGTTTGCTGTT